>NZ_JASCXP010000064.1:0-23607 GCF_030010695.1 Nocardia sp. CC201C | reverse complement strand
TCCAGATCCGTGAGAACCGACACCTGCCGGGTATCGTCCTGGTCCGGATCGGGCGCACCGTCCTCGTTCAGCTGCCGCAGCAGCTTCTCGCGCACTCGTTTCTTCAGCGAATCACCCATACCGACAGCATGCCCCGATCGGCGACGTCCACCCGTTCGGCCACGCCGCCGGTCACACCGGAACCAGCCAGCTCCCCCACGGCGTATTGCGGAACACCGTATAGGCCACCAGGAAGGCGAGCGTCACCCAGAGCAGGGGGCGCGGCAGCCCCCGCGGCAGCAGTTGCGCCGGTTGCCCGCGCCAGCTGCGCACCATCCAATACCCCCACCACGCAACGAATCCCAGCAACAGCGGGAACAGCAGCAGATTGCTCTGCACCGCGTCCAGCACCCGCCCGTCGGTGAGATTGTGCAGTCCGCGCAGGCCACCGCAGCCGGGGCACCAGAAACCGGTCAGCTCGTAGAAGGGGCAGATCCCCCACGACCCCTCCTGATGCGGGTCCCGGAAGTGCACGGCGGCGGCGATTCCCGCGACCGCGCCACCGGCGAGCAGCGGCAGCCCCATGGCCCGCCACCGGGAGCGGGGCGGTGTATCGGGCGTATTCGCGAGGGTGGCGTCCACGCGATCAACGGTAGTGGCGTGGCATCGGGTGCGCCAGGCACGGCCTCATCGCACCCGATCCGGGTCTGGGCATTCCGGACCTCCGACGCCCGGGCGGAGTCGGCGTCGACACGCCCGCATCGGTTACCGGCAACCAATCACCGCAGGTGACACGCTGTCGCCGTGACCGATTCGCTGATGATGGACGCCATCGACGCCGTCTCCGACCTGGTGAACTCCCGCGCCGCCGCCACCGCGGGCACACCGCTACCCCCGGCGACTTGGCTATGGGACTGCTGCGCCCGCTTCACGGCCGCGCGGCAGCCGGAGTTCCGCGGCACCATCCACCCCGACCTGTCCGCCGCCGAGGCGAACGCGCACCTGTCCCAGTGGGCGCGAGCCCTCGACATGGTCGACACCACCACCCCCGGCGAAGCCGCCGAGGGCCGCCGCTCCTACTCCACCACCCTCGGCGCGGCCGCCATCCGCCTCACCGCCGTCATCGACGCCCTGGCCCCCGCCACCGAAACCCAGCCGCTCCCGATCCTCACGAACATGTCGTAGCCCTCCCCTACTATCGAAAGTTTGTTCGACTCGAGGTAATCTCCCCATCCATGCCGGAACTGTCCCGCCTCGATTGGGCTCGCATGAACCTCGACCAGGTCCGCAGACAACTCCTCGACGCGGCGGCCTTCGGCAAATACATCACCCCCGAACAGCTCGAACACGCCGCCGGCAAGATCGCCGAGGGCATGCGCATCTACCTGGAAGAGATACACCCCACCGACCCGGCACCGGACCGCTCCACCTTCCACGGACACATGGACGAATGGCCCGGCTGATGGCCGACGACGATCTAGTACCGGGTCCTGGCAGCGGCAAGCCTAGGCCGGTTCTCAACCATCAGCGGTAGCCGCGGACCCGGACACCGGCTGGATCGGTGACCGGCGCGGTGAGCGATCCGGCGAGCATGTCGATGATCTCTCCCCAGGCGTCCACATCCCCGGAGCGCACCTTTCCGGCCTCGACCGCGCGCTCGAAGTCGGCCAGCAGCGCGAAGAGCATCGTGGTCACCGCGCGCAGTCTGCGCACCCGTAGCCGCGGCGGCAGGTCGGCGAGCTCTCGGTCCAGGCCCTGCATGATGACCCGCACCGACGTCCGCTCGGCGCTGTCGAGATTGGCCGCGTCCGTCACCGCCGGATGGGTGTGAATCTGCGCGAGGAACCGGGCGTAGTGGTGGACGCCGTGCCGCTCACCGAGTTCGAACATGGGGATCACCAGCGCTTCGAGCAACCCGTGCACACCGGGCGGTGTGCCCGAACCCGCTTGTTCGGCAAGTAGTTCCAGCCGCCGCGCCTCCAACGTGGCCAGTCGCAGCTCGACCACGGCCGCGATGAGACCGTCGCGGGATCCGAAATGGTATTGGATCGCCGAGTTGTTCCGCTGGCCCGCGGCCGCCGCGATATCCCGCAGCGGCACCGCCTGCCCGCGCTCCGCGATCAGCCGTTCCGCCGCGAGAATGATCCGTTTCCGCGCATCCGTCGCCGCCATCCTCCGCCCTCCGTACTCGCCTGCCAGCACAGTAGCGCCCCACCAGGGGATAAAGAAGTTCTTCTTGACAGTTAAGTACTATTTCTTAAAGCTGCTGGTGACTACAGTCACAACGGTCAGCTCGGAGAGGGACTTTCTCGATGATCCTGGACACCTTCCGCCTGGACGGCCGCGTCGCCGTCGTCACCGGTGCGGGCCGCGGCATCGGCGCAGCCACCGCCCTCGCGCTCGCCGAAGCGGGCGCGGACGTCGCCATCGCCGCCCGCACCAAAGAACAACTCGACGAGGTCGCCGAACAGATCCGCACCCTCGGCCGCCGCGCCGTCACCGTCCCCTGCGACCTGTCCGACCTGGACGCGGTGCGGGCCTTCGCCGACACCGCGGCCGCGGAACTCGGCCACCTCGACATCGTGGTCAACAATGTCGGCGGCACCATGCCCAACACGTTCATGACCACCGGCACCGACTTCCTCGAAGAGGCATTCCGTTTCAACGTCTCCACCGCGCATGCGCTGACCCAGGCCGCGGTCCCGCACCTGCTGCGCGCGGGCGGCGGGTCCGTGGTGAACATCAGCTCGATGATGGGGCGCACCGCCGGACGCGGCTTCCTCGCCTACGGCACGGCCAAAGCCGCACTCGCACACTGGACCCGGCTGGCCGCGACCGACCTATCCCCGAAGATCCGAGTCAACGCCATCGCGGTCGGGTCGGTTCTCACCTCCGCGCTGGATGTCGTCGCACGGCAACCGGAGATCAAATCGGCCATGGAGTCGGCCACCCCGCTCGGGCGGCTCGGCGAGCCCTGGGAGATCGCCGCCGCCATCGTCTATCTCAGCTCCCGCGCCGGCGGCTACATCACCGGCAAGGTGCTCGAGGTGGACGGCGGTATCGAACGGCCCAACCTCGACCTCGGCCTGCCCGACCTGTGATCACCTACAGCACAAGGACATTCGATATGACCTATCGCGTAGTGCAGTGGAGCACCGGCAATGTGGGACGGCGCGCACTGCGATCCATCATCGCCCGGCCCGAACTGGAACTGGTCGGCGTCTGGGTGTCCGGCCCGGAGAAGGCGGGCCGTGACGCCGGCGAACTCGCCGGTCTCGACCGCGAGATCGGCGTCACCGCCACCGAAGACGCGGCGGCGCTGCTCGCCCTGCGACCGGACTGCATCGTCCACACCGCCATGGCCGACGACCGGCTCATGGAGGCCGTCGAAGAGCTGAAGGGTTTCCTGCGCGCGGGCATCAACGTGGTGTCCAGCAGCCCCGTCTTCTTGCAGTACCCCTACGGCGTCCTCCCCGACGAGGCCATCGCGCCGATCGTCGCCGCGGCCGAGGAGGGCGGAGCTTCGCTGTGGGTCAACGGGATCGACCCCGGCTGGGCCAACGACTGGCTGCCGCTGGTGCTGTCCAGCGGCTCCGAGCGCATCGACCACGTCGTCTGCTCGGAGATCATGGACTACTCCACCTACGACAATCCCAAGGTCGTCTTCGACATCATGGGCTTCGGCAGCGCCCTCGACGACCTGCCCATGCTGCTGCAGCCCGGTGTACTCACCCTCGCCTGGGGCAGCGTCGTCCGGCAGCTGGCCGCCGGCCTGGGCGTCGAACTCGATGCCGTGACACAACATTTCGAGCGGCTCCCGGCGACGGAGAAACTCGTCGTCGGCGACCGCGCGGTAGCCCCCGGAACGGCCGCAGCACTGCGTTTCCAGGTGCACGGCGTGCGTGCGGGCCGCGAGATCCTCACCCTCGAACACGTCACCCGTCTACACCCCGACCTCGCCCCCGACTGGCCCCAACCGGCCGGAAAGGGTTGCTACCGAGTCGAAATCGACGGCGACCCCGACTACCGTCTCGACCTCCAGCTCTACAGCGACGGCGACCACGCCTTGGCCGGCGTAATCGGCACCGCTGCCCGCCTGGTCAGCGCCGTCCCCGCGGTGGTAGAAGCGCGGCCGGGCCTGCTCACCGCCCTCGATTTGCCGCTCACGACCGGTCGCGGACTGGTGTCCTGAGTCGTTAAACCGGACCCGAAACCGCCCTATACAGGTACCACCCCGACCCGCTGCGCGAGTCGGCCGAGCTCCCCGGAAGTGAGGTCCCTACGCGCCGAGCGCATCATGTGGCCGACCAGTTCGCGCACATGCGTCATACTCCGAACATGCTGCGGCGCTGTGTGTTCGGCGCGCAATAGCGAGTGCAGCGACTCGCGGTAGTTCCGCTGCATCGCGTGGGCTCGGCCGATCTCCACGAAATACTGTGCTCGACGGCCCTGGACGGGCAGGTCGTCGGGCGAGAGGGTCGGCGCAAGGGCGAGAACACGACCGGGTTCGCGTTGTTCCATGGCAGCGGACATCCTCCACAGCTGGACATTCGATGCCGCGAACGTCTTGTTGCGGACCACCGAGGCCGAAGGTGCGGCGTCACTCAGCCTGTCGGCTTGCTCGGCCGCCGCGTCGAGGTGCGGGCCGGGATCGCCGCCCAATGCCGCGGTGACGAGCGATGATTGCAGGTGCAGCATCCCGCACGTTTCGACATCGCCGACCGTGCGCACGTCCGCGTCGATACGGTCGGCCGTACTCTTGGCGATGTCCAAAGCCGCAGGCAGGCCATCGGGCCGGGACAGCAGAACCTGACTGCGCACGAACGCGGTAGCCGCGAGCGCGGCCGTGCTTCCGGTGTGTGGCGCGGCGCGCTCGGCCTCCTGCGCCGCCGTCCAGGCTAGAGCCTGGTAGCCACGCGCCTTGAGAGCCGAAGCGACACCGTAGACGATCGAGGCGAACACGTCCCACGCTCGCTCTTGCTCGCTGCCCTTCGCATCTCGAAGATGCCGATAGCAGTCGGTCAGCATCGGTGCGAGCATCGGCCCGAGAGTGGCGTAGTCGCAATCATGACGCATACGTGTGGCGCTCTGCGCCAAGGCTGCCAGCTCATCGAGAGTTCGGGGCGGGCGCGCATCGGTGATGTTTCCCCGCGTCCACAGCACGGTCTCGATCGCAGGCACCGACATGTGGAATCCTGCGGCGGACGGGTCGAAGCGGTCCCCTTCATGCCCGGTGAGGTCGCCGATGGACACGCCGAGGGCTTCGGCCAGCGCCAACAAGACACGGCGCGAGTCGACCGGCCGTTCTCCCGCCTCGTACTTCGCGATAGCCCCTCGACTCAGAATGCCGGTGCGATCGGCGAGTACTTGCTGAGAGATGCCACGGCGGGCACGAATGGCCCGCACACGCTGACCGATGTAGCGGCTTTCGTCGATCCGGAATTCGCCCATAGTCTGCCCCTCGGTGGCGTCGGCAAAGCACCATGCTAGCCGTGTGTCCCGCAGCGGGACAGAACGCCGTGTGAATCCTGCCACTCTTCATGTCAGCCCCGGCGCCGGGTCGATAGCCCCGTCTCCCCCGGCGTCGGGTGCACTCCAACCGTTCCAGGGACCTGGAGGCACCCGACATGGAAATCATCCTCGCAATCGTGGTCACCGCGCTACTCCTCGTGGTCACCACAGCCGCCGCACTCGACCATGCGCCCCACGCCCGTCACCACCGCGGCCCCACCGTCGCGGAGATCCAGGCACGCCTCGACGCCGAGGCCGCGCGCCCGCTCGTTCCGCTGCAGGGGTCGTCATGACGATTCATCTTCCCGCAGGCATCGACGCCGCGACCATCGCCGCGATCATCAGCCACGCGAGTTCCCGATGGGCGGCTGAGCATCCACATGAGGCCATGCAGGCACACCTCGAATGCCGTGTCGGCCAATGTCTTACGAAGACGATCGCGTACAAGAAGCTCGTCGGCGACGGCAAGCTGGTACCGGGGGGATGGCCGGAGTGAGCGCGCCGCCCACACCGACGATGTACATCACCACGCACGCGAGCGGCACCGCACGCTGGGCGATCATCGACGGCGTCGCAACCGTTTTCGCAGTGTGCGACCTGCCCATGCCGCCCACAGAGAACGGTGTCGACCTCGGCAAGTGCTTCGACCTGTTCCCCGCCCAGCGCGAGCTGTTCTGGCAGATCCTCGCCGAACGCGAGGCCATGCGCCCCGGCGGACCCACCTGCGGCCGGATCTCCGGCCGGTGAGCGATCCGCGCTGAGTAAACCTGCCGGGGACGTTCGTTACGCTCTGGTCGTGGCCATCGGCGAGTTCACCACACTGACCGGACTCGAGGTCGAACAGATCTGGGTGTGGAAATCGTACCTGCGCTTGGTCTTCGAGCTCGGCGCACGCGATCGGTCCGGTATCTTCGTCGACCTGACCGACTTTCGATACATAGACGCGGCGAAAAACACCTGGGACGTCCGAGTCGAGGACGATCCGGCCACCGCCGGCCCAGTTCTCGGCGTGCTGAACCATCGGGTCACCGCCGCACAGATCCGGAACTGGGAACTGACCCTCACCTTCGACACCGGCGCATACATCGCATGCCCTCCTCAGGCAGCCTACGAAGCCTGGGCGGCCTGCCTACCCGACGCACGCTGGGATTGCCCGCCCGGCGCATCGGAGACCGACTGGCCTCACCCCTGACACCCAGCCGGTACTGCGAGGGCGTCGCACCGACCAGTGACGATCATCGCCCAGCCGCCCGCCCCGACCAGACCATCCAGGTCGCGAATGCATTGCCGAGCACCAACGCGACGAACGGGAGCGCGTAGACCAACGCGGCGGACAGGGACAAGCGCGCGGTCCAACTCGGCGAGTACGGATCACGCGGCGGCCCAACCGCTTCCTCGATTCCGGCCGCGGCGAACAGCAACGGCGGCAGGGACAGCAGGACGAGTCCGAGCATCGCCGTCACCGTGCCGGTGCGACTCCACAGCATCGAAGCGCCGAACAGCGCGAACACGATCCCCGGTAGGAACAACACGGCGCCGAACACCATGACGACCATCCAGTTACCGGCGATATCGGTGGCCACCGACCGATCGGCCACCTCATTGAGGATGGCGGTGGCCACCACCACACCGACCCCGAACCCAATCGGCGCGAATGCCATCCCCACCGTCCACGTCCCCGCGCGCGCCATTCCAGCAGCATGGCACACGATGCGGGTGACGCAGGATCGCCCGAGGGCGGAAACGACGAGGTCCGTCCCGGCGTTGCGGGTTGGGCCTTCGATCTCGGAACCGCGGGGAGGGATCGAACCCACGCTGCGATCCGTACCCGCTAATCGGCTCTCGCGCGTCTGGTGTCGTATGCCCATATCGCGATTTCGACGCGGTTGCGGGCGCCGAGCTTGGTCATCAACGATGCGACGTGGGTCTTGACCGTGCTCAAGCCGACGAAGAGTTCGGCGGCGATCTCGGCGTTGGTCCGGCCCCGTGCCACCAGCGCGAGCACCTCCTGCTCGCGCTCGGTGAGCGGGTCGATGGGCTGGACCGGTACCGCCGGCGCCTGATCGGCGAAGGTCGCCAGCAGCCGACGAGTGACGTTGGGTGCGATCAGCGCGTCCCCGTTGGCCGCCGCGTGAACAGCCTGCACCAGGAGCTGCGGCCCGGCGTCCTTGAGCAGGAAGCCGCTGGCACCGGCGCGTAGGGCACCGAGGATGTACTCGTCGAGGTCGAAGGTGGTGATCACGACGACCGCCATCGGGTCGGTCACGTCCGGCCCGGCCAGGCGCCGGGTCACCTCGACGCCATCGAGCCCGGGCATCCGGATGTCGACGAGGAGGACATCGGGACGCAGCCGGGTCGCCAGGTCGAGCGCCGCGAGCCCGTCCGCCGCCTCCCCCACGACCTCGATGCCGGGTTGCGCACCGAGGATCATCACCAGACCGGTCCGGACCAAATCCTGGTCGTCGGCGACGACAACACGGATGCTCATGGCAGCGCCCGCACCGGCAGCACGGCCTCGACCACCCAGCCGCCCTCGGGTCCGGGCCCTGCGGAGAGCGACCCCCCGAGGAGTTGGGCGCGTTCGGCCATGCCCAGCAGACCGAACCCGGGCTCCGGGACCGGCCCCGGCTCGATCTGTCCATCGTCGCTGACCCGCAGCCTGACGGCGTCACCCTCCCGGCATACGTCGATTCCGACGCGGGTCGCGCGCCGGGCGTGCCGGACGGCGTTGGTCAGCGACTCCTGCGCGAGCCGGTAGAGCGCGGCGTCCACGGGTCGAGCCAGCCGGGTCAACGAACCGTCCAGCGAGACCTCGACGGTGGGCGTCGCGTCGGCGCGCGCCAGCGCAGGCAGGTCCGCGACACCCCGCTGCGGTGAGTAGGCGACGAACTCCTCCGCACGCAGCACCCGCACCATGGATCTCATCTCCGCCAAGGTTCGCGACGCTTCGGACTCGATCGCGGCCAGGACCTCCGCAGCCTTCTCGGGCTGAATGCCGGCGACCGCGCCACCGGCCTGCGCCTGCACCGCGATGGCCGAGACATGGTGGGCCACGGTGTCGTGCAGCTCGCGCGCCAGCGCCACCCGCTCCTGGTTGCGGATCTCGCGCCGTTGGCGATGCCAGAGGTCCGCGCGGTAGCGGAACACCGCCGCGAGGGCGACGAGCAACAGCAGCAGGACGCTTCCGCCGAAAACATCGGCCCAGCCCGCGGCGGCGGCGTACATCCCCAGCGCGACAACAACTGTCACGAACGCCGCCCCCAAGGCCATCTCCCGCCCCGAGCCCCACCGCACCAGGGAGTAGAGCAGGATCAGGACGGCCATCATGGCGTAAAGGCCGAGGTCCCCGGGGTGCGCGGTCAGCTGGAGGACCGAGAGCAGCCCGGCGACACCCCACCCGACCAGGGCGGCCGTCAGGGGGCGACCCCGCCGCCAGAGCAGGGCGGGCAGCAGCGCCAGCGCGAGCACCACCACCAGGGGTCGCCAGGCCAAGCCCGGCCGCACGATGCCCTCTACCGAGACTGCGGCCGCGAACACGCCCACCAGCAGCCAGTCGAGCCGACCGATGGGTGGGACGTCGGCAGGCCGCGGCTCATGCCAGATGGAGCGCCGGGCAGTGACCACGGCTTCATCCTAGGGATCGGCGCGCCTCGGCGTACCAGCCGAAAGTACGAGATAAGGCTCCTGCCATCGGCCAGGTCAACTCCGGCCTCCGGGCCGGTGTGTCCGCCGCTGGGCTCGGTGATCGTGGACCTATCGATCCACACCACAACGGAGCCCACGATGAGAACACGTCAACCCGCTACCACCCTGGAAGAACAGCCGATGCCGGTGCGAGCCAAGCTCGCCGCAACGTGGACAAGCTTCATGTTCCTGTACGCCTACGTGGACATTCTCAACTTCTTCACACCCGGCGTCGTCCAAGACATCCTCGACGGCAAGGTCTTCGAGTTCGACCTCTCCCAGACCTTTTCGACCACGGCGCTGACCCTCATGGCCGTCCCGATCCTCATGGTCATGCTGTCGATGACGCTGCCCGCCAGGGTGAATCGCATCGCAAACCTCATCGTGGCCGCGCTCTACGCCCCCGTCACCGCATTCAACGCGCTGGGTGAGTCCTGGCTGTACTTCTACGGCCTCGGCGTCGTACTGGAATTGGTCCTGCTCGCCCTCATTCTGCGGTACGCCTGGACCTGGCCCCGCACCACAGCGTCGGTGACCATGTCGACCATCCCGCACCGTGATCCCGTTCGCGCCCAACACCAAGCGTGAACCATCCTCGATGACACCGGCCTAGCCGCGCCGCCCCCGTAAACGCCAGCAAGTGGCGAGAGAAACCTACTCGCCACCTGCTGTTCCGGAGCCGCCTGGGGGAATCGAACCCCCGACCTTTTCATTACGGCCGACCATGGCGACCCGCCACAACCACGTGATGTCGAACGCTACTGCGAGACCGTGAGTACCTGCGAAAAGGTCTCACAAGAGACTACTCTCGACAATCGAATGCACATTCGTACGACGCGCACGAGCGACCATTTCGTTGGGACTTCATTGGGGCTCAAACATCGGCACAAGCCGGCAAACAGACTGCGCAGCCAACCACTACACGATGTCGTTACGAAGGTACTGTCAAGACCAATTCGAGAGGGGAGGTGTCATGGCGGACAAGTCGAGCATCGAATGGACCGAAGCGACATGGAACCCCGTCACGGGATGCGACCGCGTGTCACCCGGCTGCGACCACTGCTACGCGATGACCCTGGCGAAACGACTCAAGGCGATGGGCGCGGAGAAATACCAGCACGATGGCGACCCGCGTACGTCAGGGCCCGGGTTCGGAGTAACGATTCACCCATCAGCACTTGAGATTCCACTGCACTGGCGACAGCCCCGCGTGGTGTTCGTCAACAGCATGTCCGACCTCTTCCACGCAAAAGTACCGATCGGCTTCATCCGGGATGTCTTCGACGTGATGAGGGAAACCCCTCAACACACCTACCAGATACTCACCAAACGATCGCTACGACTGAAACGCGTTGCAGACCAACTGGACTGGCCGAGCAACATCTGGATGGGTGTGTCGGTCGAGAACGCCGGTTACCTAACCCGGGTCGACCATTTGCGGAACGTCCCGGCGGCCGTCCGATTCCTGTCGTGTGAGCCGCTACTGGGCCCGCTCGACGACTTGGAACTCGACGGCATCAGCTGGGTGATCGCTGGTGGCGAATCCGGCGTGCGCCACCGACCGATGGATCCGGCGTGGGTGCGCAACATCCGCGACGCATGCAAGGTCGCTGACGTCCCGTTCTTCTTCAAACAATGGGGTGGGCGGACACCGAAGGCGATGGGTCGCGAGCTCGATGGCAGGGTGTGGGGCGAGATGCCGGCCTTGGCCAACTAATCGCCGCTCCCGAAATCGTGATCGGTCGGTGGCCGGTGGCGATCGGTCCACCACGCTCGGCTCGAAGGCCTCCAGTAGGGCGTTGACCTCCAGAGCACTTCTCTTTTCCCCTCCGGATCCATGACTGGCAGAGGTTCAGTGGCAGGCAGTTCGGACAGGGCGATCAGGGACAACTTCCCCAGCTCTTCTTCCCGCTTCGTGATGGCTAGCCGCCGAGCCTCATCGATCATTCTGGGCTCGCGTTCGGCTGCCTTGCGATACAGGTCCCGCATGATCTTGGCGCCCACGTCGTGATCGGAGGCAAATACCATGTCATAGATCGTGTGCCCGTTGGTCATCCGCATGGGAATCCGCTCGGTGTGCAGGTACCCGAGGTGTTCGGTCAACCGGAACCGGATGAGATTGACCATCTCGTCCCGATACTCGGGCCCGGTAATGATCCGAGCATCTCGCGCGTCCTGAATGTTCAACCAGTTCCAGGTGCCGTAGAAGCGGCTGATCTTCTCGCGGAACGCTCGGGTCTTCGATTTCTGACCGCCAACACCGCGAGCGACGGATGCTGGCGAAACCAGTAGCCACAGCTCCGCCTTCGTCTTCGATCTAGGATTCTTGAACTTGGACAGCTTGACCAGCGTCTCCCACTCCACCTCTGCGGCCTGCTGGTCGATGAAGACAAACGTCGGTGCCCAGTTCAAGGGTTGCAGATCGGCGAGAACAGTATCGATTGTTCTATTGCAGTCACCCCGGACCACCCGGAAGTCCGCCTGCGGGAACTCGTTGCGCAGCGCAACCTCCAGCTTGTCCGCATTAGATGGAAGCTCGAAGAACACATGCCGGGTGAAACCCGGGTCCGCAGACAGCACCCGCCGCGGTGAGCCATCGATCACCGAACCGGTCAGCCGCTCGACGTTCTCGGGCCGTCCCGCCATCAGATCGAGATACAGCCGCTCCGAACAACTCTTTGATGCCGTGTTGAATGCCGGCACGTAGTCGCCAAGGATATTGAGCTTGTTGCTCGTCCAGTAGGACCATTCACGTGCCACCGTGGGCCTCCTGCCACCCCTGCGGGCCCATACCACCCTGGCCCGACCCACGGAGAATACTGAACTCGCTCCATTTCTGTTGGCAAACAGGATGACGCTCAGTGCCACGACAGTGACGGCGCGTGCCCGGTTTGCCCCATCGCGCCCAGCGAGGCGGCAACATGCCTCCAGGCTGCCGGTAGACGGACGTTGTCAACCTCTGCCGCCCACGCTGTAGGCCATGAGCACCCCTCCGGGCGATTCTCGATGCGGAACCAATGCGGAATCGATGCGGAACAGCTTCAGAATGGATCGGAGTGGGATTCCGATCGGACTCTGATGCGAATGGGCCCTGAACTGCGCCTTTGGCGCAGGCTTCTCGCAGGTGGAGACAGCGTGAAGAGGTATGGGGGTGGAGAGGAATGAGGACCACAAGGAAGGAGGGTTGGGTGCCGACCTTGCGTAGAGCAGGTGGGTGCGTTGGGATGTCCGACGCCTACGGCGTCGTGTTCGCGCGTCAGGACGCGCTCAGCGCGGTGGTCCAGCTTGCCGTCGACGTCGCCGAAACAGAGGACCACAAGGAGGAGATTGGCTCAGCGCCCGGCGGGTGCCGACGGGTGAGCGACCTGGCTCAGTAGTTCCGGGCGACGTAGTCGACAACCGTTCGTGCAGCGTCTTCGACTCCGGACTCAAGTACGTTCGCGCGGTAATCGTCCCAGTTCGCCAGCTTCCCGGAATCTCTGTGCGCGCCGCGATGGGTCATGCGCTCTCGAATCTGAAGGGGATGAGCAGAGACCCAGACCGTACGCACCGGCGGTGCGGGTAGCGAGGTGCTCGAAGTGATCTGCTCGGAGAGCGAGAGGCCGCGAGCTGCGGCGGTTTGGACGTGGCCGAGGAACGGCGCGTCGACGACCACCGGCACTCGGTGTCCGACCATGAGCGCTTGGTGGACGAAGGCCGCGTAGATGTGCGGGTTGACGACGCGCATGTACGTGGCACTGTCCTTGTCGTGTGGGTTGCCCGTCAGCTCGGTCATCACCGATTCCTCGAGGTCTGGCGCGAATGAGTCTTTGTCAATGATGACCGCATCGATGATGGCAGCGAGATACTTGGCAGCCGTGGATTTGCCGGAGGCAGGGAATCCACAGATGACCGTCACACCTCCACAGCCTTCGCTCGCAATCTGATCGAGCGCATCCGCCATCGGCGGGCGGACTTCGGCAGGCAGTGATCGAACCGCTGGTCTGGCGGTCGGATTCATCGTTCCTCCAAAGGCTCTGCGGACTGTCGCGCTCACCTACTTGTTGCAGGGCGTAGTCCTAGTCTCTCAGACCCGCTGGAGGGCGGATGATTGCCAGATAACTACAGTTATCGGGCGATACTCCCTAACCCCGAGTCGCGAAGGGCGGTGCCGAGGTCGCGCGGTAAGCGCAGGTAATTCCGGGCGTTGACCGGGCGAGAGCAAGCGGGAACGATTGTGAAATGGATCCTGTGACGGCAGTAGTGGTTTCGGCGATCGCGGCGGGTGCGGTGGCGGGAGTATCAGAGACCGCATCCCAGGCTGTGAAGGACGCGTATACCGGGTTGAAGAATCTGCTCTCGGGCAAGTACCGCGACGTGGACGTGACCGCGGTGGAACGCAAACCGAACTCGGCAGCCAAACGGGAATCGTTGGCCGAGGATCTCGAAGATGCTGGTGTCGGGGGTGATTCAGAGTTGGCTGAGGCTGCCGTCGCGGTGCTGGAAGCGGTGCAACAACATGCTCCGCGGGTGGTGGTCGGTGTGGATGTGAAGAATCTTGTGGCCGCCGCGCTGGAGGTGGCGGACGTGAGATCCACTGGTGATGGTGTGCGAGTGGAGGACGGCACGATCGGGGGTGACGTGCGGATCCACGGTGTGCAGGCAGGGATTTCGGAGCCGCCGGACCCCCGGAACGCGCGGTCCTGACTCCCGGCACCACCGTGCGTTCGGATCCGCCGGGCGTTCTTGTCAACACCTTCACTGGTAACCGTGTTGGTGGCGACTTCTTCTTCAACCACTCGCCGGCCAAAACGCCACGGCCGGTGCGCGAACTCGTCACGCTGTTCGGAAGCGACGATCTACCCCTGAACTCGGAGGTGAACCCGTACGTTTTAGGAACGACCGCGTCGGTAGTTGGCAATGTTCATGATCACGGACGGTCCGACCCGTATGTGGCGCGGACCGCCAACCGGGTCGATTCCCGGTTGGGGACCGCGCTGTCCGGGTCCGAGATGGTGTTGGTGGTCGGGCCGCCGAAGGTGGGCAAAACCCGCACGCTGTTCGAAGCCGTCCGCAACTACGGTCGGTCGGCGCGGGTGCTGGTGCCGACCCAGAACCATTTGCGCGAATTGGCAAATCATCCGCGACTCACCGACACCACAGACCCGCTCGTGGTGTGGCTCGATGATCTGCACGAATACGTAAACGCCCCCGATCCGCTCACTCCGGGGGTGCTGGCGCAGCTGACCGCTCGGCCCGGCCGCACCGTGGTCGTGGCGACGCTGCGTTCGGAGAAGCTAGACCACCTGCGTGGTGAGAGGGAACTGCGGCGCGACATTCGTCTGCTGTTCGAGCAGGCCCTGATCATCGGCCTGATGTCCACCGGTGAGGATCCCGACGAGCAGATCGCTGCCAAAGGCAGATACCCCAGTATGCATTTCGACAACTATGGATTGGGCGAGCTCCTCGGCGGTGGACCGAAACTCACCGAACGGCAGCGAGATAGTCTCTCTTTCAATACAAGTCAGAGGCCCCGGGAAGACCCGAACTGGGCCTACCGCCAGTCCGCCGCCGGTCATGCCGACCTGATATACCGCCTCGGCATCGAGATCACCACGAACAGGATGGTGATCGGCACTGATCATTTGATCGACGCGGAGTCCTGTTTCCGCGGCGCTGCCGCCGTCGGCCACATGGATGCGATGTACCGCCTTGTTGACATGCTCGGCGACCGTGGCGAGATCGCTGAAGCAGAGACATGGCTACGCCAGGCAGCCGACGCCGGCCACTCGAAGGCGATGTACCACCTCGGTGTCTCGCTCGCCGACCGTAGCGAGATCGCTGAAGGGGAGTCCTGGCTGCACAAGGCCGCCGAGGTCGGTGACCGTGACTCGATGTACTCCGTCGGAATCCAGTTCGCCAAGCATGGCCAGGCAGCCGAGGCGGAGTCCTGGCTCCGCAAGGCCGCCGCCGCGGGCCACCCTGACGCGAAATTTGAGCTGGCCAGAAAGATGTACGACCTCGGCATCTCGCTTGCAGAGCGCGGCGAGACCGCTAAAGCCGAATCCTTGTTCAGCACGGCTGACGATGCCTATCCTCCCCCCGTTGTGGATCCTTCCCCCTTTGCGAGTCCTTTCCCTTTTGGGATCTCTGGGGACGTCTTCAGCACGCTCGCGCCGAGCTATTACGGGGCGGCCACGCGGCTCGACCGTCACATTTGGTACCGCTGTGACGCGATGTACCGTCTCGGTGTCGTGCTCGCCAACCGTGGCGAGATCGAAAAGGCAGAGTCCTGGCTCCGCACGGCGGCCGACTCCGGTCACCACGGCGCGAAGTATCACTTGCGTACCGTCAAATTCGATCACGGTGTCCTGCTCACTGAGCGTGGTGAGCTCGCTGAGGCTGAGTCGTGGCTCCGCAAAGCTGCGGCTGACGGTCATAACGACGCCCGGTACCGCCTCGGTGTCCTGCTCACTGAGCGAGGCAAACTTGCTGAGGCTGAGTCGTGGCTCCGCAAGGCTACGGGCAACTATTACCCCTACCCGCACAGCCGACATCCGGACGCGAGTTACCGCGTCGGTGTCCTGCTCGCGGAACGCGGCGAGACCCTCCAAGCGAAGACCTGGTTCCGCCGCGCCGCCGAGGCTGGCCACCAGGACGCGGCGAGCAGGCTCGATGCTCTGTTTGTCGATCGCCGACAGAGACGTCGGATGTGGCCTTTCGGTGGCAGATCTTGATCTGCTGGTATCGACGCAGCCCGCAGCGACGACCGCAGGTTGAGGGAGTTCTACCGGAACTCCCTCAACGGGCCCAGGGATAGGTGTGCTTCGGGTGATCAGCGCATGGCGCTTCGAATCTGTCCCGGCAGAGCACTTTGCGAGATTTGTAGTTCTTTCCTCGTCGAAAGTTGAGCTCCGACTACTCGCGAGCCGACGCTCGGTCGTTCAGCTTGTTGCCAGATAACCAAGGTTATCGGGCAATATCGGCTAGAGTGGGCGTGATCGACCTGCGCGGCACCGGACCGCCCGCGAGCGTTCGGTTCCTGGTTATCGGGCAACTTCGAGGATGGTGGCTGTGAGCGCACACGAACTCGACGCGAACGAGGACGCCGATGGAGTTCCGCTGGCGGTGCACATCGAGGACTTCCTGCGGGATCTGGGCAATGCGAACCGGCCGGCCAACACCATCCGCGCCTACCGCGGGGATCTGCTGGCCTTCGCCGACCACGTCGACGGCGATATCACCGCGGTCGGGGTCGCGGCGGTGCGCACGTTCCTGGCCGAGATCGCCGACCAGGCCCCGGCCACCCGCAAACGCAAACGCGCCTCGGTGGCCGCGTTCTGCGGGTGGGCGGTCCGCCACGACCTCCTGGACGCCAACCCCATGGACCGCGTCGACACCATCACCGTGCCCAAGACCCTGCCCCGCCCCGCCGCCCGCACCGAGGTCGTGCGGGTGCTCGACGCGATCTGCTCACGCCGCCCGCACAAGGAGATCCCCCTGGATGTGCTGCGCGATCGGGTGCTGTTCGAAACCGTCTACGTGTGCGGGGCCCGCGCCGACGAGGTGTGCGGGCTCTATGTCGAGGACTTCGACCTGACCCTCGACGACGAACACGTCCGCATCCACGGCAAGGGCGGCAAGGTCCGCTCGGTCCTCCTGGACGACCGCGGCTACGTCGCCCTCGTGCGCCTGTACCTCAAGCGCGCGAGCTACACCGCCGGGCCGATGTTCCGCGCCTCCATCAACGGCCGCGGCGGCCCACTGTCCTACTCCGCCGCCCACCACCGCTGGCAGAAGTACTGCACCACAGCCGGAGCCGAGATCGGCATCCACCAGCTGCGCCACTCCCACGCCACCGAACTCATCAACTCCGGCGTCAGCATCGAGGTGGTACGCCGCCGCCTCGGCCACGCCTCCACCGAAACCACCCTCATCTACACCCTGCTCGCGGACAAGGTCGCCGACAACGAGATCCGCACCGCGCGTCGACAACGCGGACCGCACTGAACTCGACGTACCGATCAGTGACAACGAAGGGCGTGTACGTCAGGAGGAAACCTCAACCGACGAGTTCGAAGGTCTTGTCGGCGAGCATTGGCGGACCACCGCTAGGGGGCACGATCGAGACTGAGATGGTGTAGGTACCCAGCGCCTTCGGGAACAGTCGCACCGAGCCCGGCCGTCCTGTGCATTCGGCGCTGCGGCGCTGCTCGTCGTATCCGTCGGGGCCGGTGATGGTGATGATCACGGTGCAGTTCGACGACTGGAGATCCCCGTCGGTGCCGCGGGCGCGCCACCGGAGGGACATGTCTACTCCTGGATTGGATGATCTCGATTGAAACAGGTCCGGGCCGACTCGTTCGCCTACACAGCATCGTTTCTCGGTCTCGATGGCGATTGAAAGTATCTCCGGTGGCGCTGGCTCCGAAGTTGTCGGCGTGACACGGAGACTGCTGCTCGCGGGTGTGGACCTGACGGTCACCAATGTCGTTGGGTAGGTGCTGATCGATCTGGGCATCGTGGTCGTCGACATTGAGGCGCTGGTGGACGGCGAGGGGAGAGAAGAAGATCGCGAACACTGAGCCGTCATGCCAAGGACGACTCCGATAATGGTTGCCACCGCGCCGACCACGGCCCCTAGACCGCTCATGACGGTGAACTTTCCCTCCTTCCCGCTGCCGTAGGGGCTACTTCCTCCCGGAGGGTTCCCCATCTATCCGCGCACCTCTTCCACTGTCACCGCGTATCGTCCACTGTCACCGCGTATCGTCCACCGTCACCGCGTATCGTCCGCTGCCGCCGGCGCGCAATACTGATCAACCGCTGACCTCCGCCACAGAGATTCCATAGCGTCCAGGGTCACCGCCTTCGGCGGACAGGGAGGCTTCGTGCTGAGCCTGCCTGGGCTGCGCCGCCACCGGGGAGTCGGGGCTGATCGTCAAGGGTGTTGCGGCACAACCACGGTCGGGAGGAATTTGGCCAGCTTGGTTGGCCTTCAGCGACTGGGGCGCGTGCTGTAGTAGGCCAGGATGCCCGCGGCGCCGGTCGCGGGCGGGATGAGCACTCCTCCCACGATCCACGGCTCGAGCAACTCCGGTGCGACGATCGCGATCCCCAGCATCGTCGAGAACACTCCGACGATGATCACGATGGCCGCGGTGTACCCCAGTCGACGCTCCCTGTAGGGCACCACCACATGGGTGGGAGTCTCCTTGGCCCGGTCGAAGGAGACTAGGTGGTCGTCGCCCTCAGGTGGCGGCCTCTCCGCATCGTCACCTGAGGGCAGTTCAGGCTGATCACTCACTGCTTATCCCTTCCCAGCTGGATCGGGCTGGCGCGGTAGCGACGCCAGCAACATCAGGGCTAGACCTGAGTTTCCCTCACATCTTACTGTGCTCTTAAGCATTTTTGAATGTAGTTTGATTGGTTTTCACACTCAGATATTACTCAGGAACCGATCAAAGTATGCGATAATCGTAGGCACCTATCCAAACGAGAGGATCCCCGAAGGGTGGTCGCGGGGTGTGCGTCCTGCGAAAGCACGGAAACGCCAGGGGTTGGTCGAACAACCTCCACTCGTCGCGCGACATCGGTTCGGGACGAAGGGACGATCATCATGCTTGAACTCTGGCGTCAGCAGGGAGCGCGCACTCCCGAGGGAGGCGACCCGCCGCAGCGGGGTCTAGTCGCGGTCCCAGACTTTGAATCCGAACCCGAGGCCGAGGCGCAGGAGGAGTCCCCGCAGGCCCGGTTGAGCACCTACGTGAACAGCGCTACGGCTCGCTGTCTACGCGATCTCATGGACGCCGAGGGGGTAACCCTCACCGAGGCCGTCCGACGACTCATCGCCTATGGCGACATCGTCTATCAGGCACACAAAGCCGGCAGGAAGGTACTGCTACACGCAGAAGGCAGGACGGACCAGGTGATCGTCGCACAGTAGCGATCGCCGCGATCCTGTGCAGGTAATGACAGCGACGCAGACCGACGTCCGTTCCTGGAGTTCGGACGCCGGTCTACCGCCGTGTCCCGAGCGCGCCCGCGGGGAACCTGCGCGCCAGCTCGGACCGCACAGCCAGGATCACGGCTGCCGCGACGAAGCCCAACACGGCCCCCGCCCCAAGAACCGCCAGATCGGGGAGGCTCGACTCGTAATACGGCGTGATCAGATGTGTCGGAGACTCCGACGGCCTGTCGTCGCTCTGAAATCCCCAGGACAGGGAGGGGTTGTGCTGCACCACACACCCAACCTACACACCGCCGATCGGGCATATCACCGCACCCCTGACCGTTTCCATCAGTAAGAAGATCGCAATGTTGATGCAAATTTCTCTGATATTTTGCAACAGTTAATTGTACGAAAGTAACTATGGAGTCCGATCATCAGGCATCCGAGCACGGCGTCGACCTGCGCGATCGGTCCTGAAACGCAACCGAATGGAAGGAACGGAGTATGACTCCCCCAAAGTCGAAGCGGGCGAAGGGTCCGCTAGCTGACCACGATTCCACTCAGCAGCAGGGCGATGCGGGCCCTGAGCCGCAGCCGCGTCTGAGTATCAACGTGAACCACGCTACGGCCACGATCTTGCGCGACTTCGCGAAGGCGAAGGGGGTGACCGTCACCGAGGCGGTCCGACGGCTGGTGGCCTACGGCAACACCGTCTTTCAGGCAGACCAAGAAGGCAAGAAGGTCCTGTTCAAGGACGGTGACGAGATCGAAAGGCTCATCATCGTGGACTGACCCGAACACCAAGCCGCCGTAGCGGGAGCACCGAAAGGGGCTGGCCCGATGAACCATCCCTGGCGCGAACGATCAGTCTCCTAGCCACGGCGGCATCCGTTCGACTCGACCGCACTTACGCGTCTGCTGACAAACGGGGCAGGCGGAATCCACCGCACCCGCACAGTGCCCGACTGCCGGTCTACCGTGATCAGGCGGCCTGTTCCGCCGCCGCCGAAGGACGAGGACACATGCACGGATACCTGGATGCCGAAGGCGTCGTCGCGACTCCGCGCAACTGGCTGAGTACCTACTTCCACACCAACCCTCACCACGGCAAGACCCACCACGAGCTGACCCGCGAGATCCGCGAGGTAGCCGCTGAAGCCCGCAAAAGCGGGATGCCCGGCAACGACCTGGAAGACCAGTGGTGGCGCGCCCATTACCTGCATGAGGCCCGCGCTCAACTCAACTGATCAGAACAGCCGCTCCGACGGCGGTGTCCTGGATGAGCGAGCCCGAATCTGCTGCTGAGCTTCGGCACTCATGATTTCGAGGATGGCGTCGATCTCGTCCTGGACGACCCCGGCCTCGTCTTCGAGGTCCGTGGTGTCGGCGTCCGGGTCGGTCGCGAGGGCGGCCTCGATCTGCTCGCCGATGCGCGCCAGCTCCGCCCGCAAATAGGTCAGCCGCTCCCCTGCCACGACCTCACTCTATGGAGCGCGCTCCGGACCGCGAGAATCCACCGGTCGCACGATTACTGCCTGGACCCTGGTCAGGAGCGGGGTCCTTTGCCGTCGCGGATCTTGGCGATGTACTCGCGGGTGAATTTGGTGTCGCGGGCGATGGCGCTGGGGCCTTCACCGTCGTCAAGGGCGGCTTTGATCTCGGCAAGCAGCTCAGCGCGGGCGGTGTCGTAAGCCTCGCGTTTGGCGCGCAGCGCGGGTCCGTGGCCGGTGTCGTCGGTCATGCCCATCACCCTACCCAACAATGTTCGCGAACAAAGTTGACATGATCCCACCCCCTCCGTAGCGTGAACTTCATTCGCGAACTTTGTTCACATTGGAGGGTGTTGTGACACTCGAATCGACGGTCTTCTTCGCCGGATGGGGCGGGGACTCGCTGGGCTGGGAGCAGGTTCCCGGGATCTCGCTGCGGATCGCGGCCAACCACAATCCGGTCGCCGTGGCGGTACACGAGCTGAACTTCCCCGATGCCGAGCATCTGCCGCCGGGGGACGTGGAGGGGCTGGAGCTGGAGAAGCTGCCGCCGACCGAGCTGTTCTGGGCCTCGCCGGCGTGCCCGGAATGGACCGACGCCAAAGGGGTCAAACGCTACTTCGACCGCTCCAACCAGCTGACCATGTTCGACGAGGAGCTGGGCACGGTGGAAGATCCCGCCGCGGCGCGCTCACGGGCGCTGGTGGAGCAGATCCCCCGGTACCTGCGGGCCATGGCCGCGCGAAACTGGCCGGTGCTGGCCGGGGTGATGGAAAACGTCATCCAGTGCCGCCGCTGGGACGACTGGAACCGCTGGCTGCGCGAGATCCAGGACATCGGCCCCGGCTACGAGACCAAGGTGATCGCGTTCAACTCCATGCACGTCATGCCGCGCCGGTGCCGCCGCGCCCCGCAGTCCCGCGACCGCCTCTACGTCGCCTACTGGCTCAAATCCCTGGTACGCCAGCCCGATTGGGACAAGTGGCTGCGCCCGCACGCCTGGTGCCCGACCTGCGAGCAAACCGTCGACGCGGTGCAGGTGTTCAAAGACCCCCGCAAGGACATGGGCCGCTACGGCCGCCACGGCCAGTACGTGTACCGCTGCCCGTCCATCCGCTGCCGCAACAGCGTGGTCGACCCGTTCACCGCCCCGGCCGCCACCGCCATCGACTGGACACTCCCTCCCGGGGACAAGATCGGTAACCGTGCCAAACCCCTGGAGGACAACACCATCGAACGCATCCGCATCGGCCTATCCCGCTACGCCCACCGACCCTTCCTGCAGCCCGTCGGCGGGACCTGGCGCACCGCTGCGGTCGATATCGACCACCCAATGCCCACCCGCACCACCCGCGAAACCGACGCTCTGGTGATGCCGCCACTGGTGCTATCGACCACTGGCCGCGCCGGAAGCGGCCAAGCCCGCCCCGCCTCGGCACCGCTACCGACCCAGACCACCCGCCGCGAACTTGCCGTCGCAGTACCCCCGTTCATCGCCGAACTGCGCGGTGGAGGCTCCAAGAAGTCCGCGCGCGGTGTCGCCCAGCCGTTGGCGACCTTCGCCGCGTCCGGCTTCCACCACGGCCTGGTGCAACACCCCGATACCGACGCCGCTCAAGCCGTGCGGCATCTGTTGGTGCCCTACTACCGCACCGGCCGCGCCCACCCGATTACCGAACCGATGGGCACTCTCACCACCCGCGACCGCTTCGGCCTGCTCGGCATCGACGAAGTCAACGCCCTGGTCGACGAGTGCACCTTCCGGATGCTCGAATGCTGCGAAATCCGGGCCGGCATGGCCTTCCCCGACGAGTTCCAAGCCCTCGGCGACAAACGCACCCAAGCCCGCGGTTACGGCAACGCTGTCACCCCACCGGTCTCCGAAGTCCTGGGCTGTGCCCTAGTCGAAGCCGTCACCGGCGAGGACATCGAACGCTTCGACACCGCCGCCTGACCGGGCTTCGACACGAACCGCCGACCTTTGTCATTACTGTAGGACGGCGGTTCGATACGTTCAGCCCTTGTGGCTGCGGAAGAAGGCGCATCCGCCCGCCAAACCCCCCCGAGTACGACCTGGTGTTCCCCTCGGAGAACTGGACGCTGCGCGACCCGAACAATGTCCAGCACCAATGGCAGCGGGTACGCGACGCGCTCGGGATCCCGGACGACATCACCGCGCACAGCTTCCGCGGTGCGGTCGCCACCATCCTCGATGACGCCGGCCTGTCCGCGCGAGTCACCGCCGATGTCCTCGGTCATGCCGACCCGTCGATGACTCAGCGCCGATACATGGCCCGCGGCCGAGTGCACCCCGCAGCAGCCGAAGCACTGCACAAGGCGGTGCACGTCGAGTGACTTTGTTGGGATATAGGTGGGATTCGAACCCCGAAACGCCAGCAGGTGGCGAGAGAAACCTACTCGCCACCTGCTGTTCCGGAGCCACCTGGGGGAATCGAACCCCCGACCTTTTCATTACGAGTGAAGCGCTCTACCGACTGAGCTAAGGTGGCGTGCCATTCGGCGGTGCGAGTCTATCGTCTTCGGCGCGGATCGCGAAAACCGGTGGTCGGGGGCTAGGTGGTGCGGGCGGCTATGAGGGTGGCGACCATGGCGGCGACGGCGAAGCGGGGTTTGACGTTGGTGTCGAGGGCTTCGCGGCATTCGAGGACGGCTTGGATGGAGCGGAGTAGGCCCTCGGGGCGGACGTCGGAGGCCAGTTCGCGGATCTGGTCGGACATGTCGGGGTGGGTGAGGGCGACGCCTTGGGCGTCGGGGGTGGTGGCGCGCAGGCGGACGGCGAGGGCGTCGCGGTAGAGACCGGCGACGTCGATGAGGGCGCGGTCGAGGGCGTCGCGGCCGGTGCGGGTGGCGCGGGACTTCTGGCGGCGTTCCAGGTCTTTGAGGGCTCCGGCGGAACCCCGGGTGGCCGAGGCGGTGCCCTTGCCGGTGCCGCCCGCGCCCATGGCGGTGGCCAGTTCCTCGCGTTCCTTGCCGTCGCGTTCGGCGCTGACC
>NZ_JASCXP010000063.1:0-23937 GCF_030010695.1 Nocardia sp. CC201C | reverse complement strand
GAGCATTCGACCGGTCCAAACGGCGAAGCCACAACGCGCTCCCACCGATATGTCGGACTCCGCGTTTACAGTCGTGGCGACCGGACGCCGGCCACCCCATCGGCCATGCCGCCGGGACTACGGAGGGGAATATGACACACCTGCGCCGCGCCGACGAGGACCAGTGGGTGGTGCCCGACGCATGGCACGCCAAAGCCACGCCGTTCCGCGGCCGAGGTCCCGTGCGGGCCGTGCGAACCGACCCCAAGGCGCTCGGACTGTATCGGAAATGGCTGGACGACAAGCGTGTTCGCCTCGCGATCGAACTGACGTCCCGAGGCGGATACCGCGACCTCGCCGAAGCGGCCGCGCATGCGATCGAACATCCCGGGGACGCCACACCGCTGGGTATCGCGGTCGCGGGCGCACTCGCCGCACGGGTGGCCGATGCCACCCGCCCCAAGCCCAATCTGACCGGTCGACTGGTCGACGCATGGGTGGCCGCGCACGGGGCGGGCACAGCCGCGGCGGCGGGTGCGCTGCTGGCCGGACTGTCCGTCGGCCATATCGGCGCCGATCTCACCCGGTGTGTCGCGCGCCGCCCGGAACGCCCGCACGTCTTCGACGAACCGGCCGCGACGCTGCTCCCCCGGCTGCGCACGCATCTCGCGGCGCTGAGCGACACCGAGTACTACGCGGCGGTGGCGGACCTGGGGCGGGTGCGCGCCGAATCGCGGGCGCTGGCCGTGCACACCGCGACCTCGTATCTCGCACCCACCGAACAGGATTGGGTGAACAGCGATCTGGCACTGGCGCGCAGCGCTTCCCACCCCGACAGCGCCGAGACCATGCTCGCCGCGACCGTGACATCGGCCGAACAGCTCGCACTCCTGGACACCCCCGGATACCTGTGGCGGCTCACCGGCAGGGCCGACATCCTGCGCGCGGTGATCGAGGTCGGCCCCGACGCGACGCCGTATCTGACCCAGCTGCTGGACGTGTACGGCTTGTCCGCCGATGACCAGCGCGGTATCGCGGAGCTGCTCGCGCAGTTGCCCACCGATGCCGCGCTCCTCGCGCTGCTGCACCGCACCGACCGGCCCGGGGTTCGCGCGGCCGCCGTCGAGGCGACGTATCGCTTCCCCCGACGGGCCGCGCACGTGCTCGCCGACCTGCCCGACGAGCCGTTCACCGTCGGGCTGCGTGATCTGCTGACCCGTGTGTACCCCGGTCTGAACGCGGGGACGCACGCGCCGCAATCAGCCGTGGAGTGCGTTCCCCGCGATGAACTGCCGGAGTTGCTGCGCATGCCGCCGTGGGAACGCGGCGTCGCGCCCGCGCCGCCGACCGTGCTGCCCGGTCTCGGCTCACCACGGCCGCTCGCTCTGTCGTGGCTTCCCGGCGAACAGGATGGTTGGTCGAATACCTTTGTGGCGCAGACGGATCCGGGCCGCGACTGGGAGGACGAGTTCCAGCGCGTCCGCGATCGGAAATGGCACGGCTCCTGGTGGACGCTGCGACTGATCGCCACCGCGCCCCCGCCGCTGGCACTGGCGAACCTGGATCTGATCGAGCCGACCGAGCTGTGGGACGCCGTCGACCCGCTCCGCCGCATCCTGGTCCGCTGCGGCGATGCCGCCCTCACGACGATCGTCGACGCCGTGCGACACAACGCGGCCACGACGATCTCGGTCCTGCTCCCGGCCACGGGGACCCCGGTCGCGGAATTGATGACCCGTCAGCTCGACTCGCGGCGCAATCGCGCCGTGGCTCTGTCCTGGTTCGAGCGTCACCTGCCCACGGCGGCACCGGACCTCCTCACCGCCGCCTTCGACAAACCGGGCAGACAGCGCACCCTGGCATGGAAGGCGCTACGCGCCCTGGACGGCCGCGGCCACCGGGAGGCACTGGTCACGGCCGCGCACACGCTCGGCGAGTCGGCGGCGGAGGCCCTGGTGGCGGCATTGTCCACCGATCCGCTCGACATCCTGCCGAAAACCGTTCCGACACTGCCCACCTGGCTCGCGCCGGCGGCACTCCCGCCCATCGTGCTGCGCCGCGAGGTCCTGACCAGGCCCGACGGACCGCGCGCCCTACCGCCCGACGCCGTGGCGGCGGTATGCACCATGTTGGCGATGAGCGGCCCCACCGGCGACTACGCGGGCGTCACCCGGTTGCTCGAGCTCGCCGAGCGGGATTCGCTGGCCGAGTTCTGCTGGGCGCTGTTCGAACTATGGGGCTTCACCGGGTACTCCGCCGACGAGAACTGGGTCCTGCACGCCCTGGGCCTGCTCGGTACCGACGACACGGCCCGCGCCCTCACGCCGCTGATCCGCGCCTGGCCCGGCGAGAACGCACACGCGCGCGCGGTGGCCGCGCTGGACGTCTTGACCGCCATCGGCAGCGACGTCGCGCTCATGCAACTCAACAGCATTGCCGAGAAGGTCAAGTTCAAGGGCATCAAGGCCACAGCGCGGGAGAAGATCCGCCAGCTCGCCGAGGAGGCGGGAATGTCGGCGGAGGAACTGGCCGATCGACTGGTACCGGGCTTCGGATTGGCCGAGGACGGGACGCTGCGGCTGGACTACGGACCGCGCGCCTTCCTCGTCGGCTTCGACGAGCAGCTGCGCCCGATGGTTCGCGACGTGGCCGGGACACCCCGCAAGGCATTGCCCAAACCGGGCGTGAAGGACGATCCGGAACTCGCACCGGCAGCATACAAACGGTTCAACAACCTGAAGAAGGATGTGAAATCCGTTGCCGCCGAACAGCTGCTCCGCATGGAGCGCGCGATGGTCCGCAACCGGCGCTGGACCGCCGCGAACCATCGGCGGCTGTTCGTGGAGCATCCACTGCTGTGGCATCCCACCCGCCGCCTGGTGTGGGCCACCTTCGACGCCGACGGCGCGCCGACCGGTTCCTTCCGGGTGGCCGAGGATCGCAGCCTCGCCGACGTCGACGACGATACCGTCACCCTGCCCGATGACATGCTGGTCGGCATCGCCCATCCGCTGCATCTCGGGGACACCCGCGCCGCATGGGCGGAGGTCTTCGCCGATTACGAGATCCTGCAGCCGTTTCCACAGCTGCAACGGGAGATCCACCTGCCCACCGACCGGGACGCCGCCTTCGCCCGCTTCGACGGCACGGTCGTTCCGGCGGGCAAGGTGCTCGGCTTGACCCGCCTCGGCTGGGAGCGCGGTACGCCCATGGACGCCGGTATCTCGGGCGAGATCTTCCGGCCGCTCGGCGACGATCGGTCCGTGGTCCTCGATCTGGATCCGGGCTTCGTGGCCGGTATGGCCCTGGAACTGGGCGACCAGACGATCAGCGTGCACATCACCGCCAGCGGGCAGGAATCCGCGTGGGATCATCGGAACCGGACCGAGCACTCCTTCGCCGACCTGGATCAGGTCACGGTGTCGGAGCTGTTGCGGGAGCTGGTACAGCTCACCACCTGACCGAGGCGAACGACTCAGCGCGAGATCATCAGCGGACCCTGCGGATGCAGTTCGACAATGGCGACCAGGTCACCGTAGGGCACCGCTCCGTGCGCGAATCGATGCGCCATGCGCGCCAGTGCGATCTTGGCTCCGTATTTGATGCGCATCCCCTCGTGTACCCGTTCGGTCACCCGGGGATCGTTGACGATGTGCGCGGTTCCGTAGTGCTGGCGGGATCCCAGTGCGGGGCGGCCGCGCCAGTCGCCGATCTGGACCACGACCCGGCCGTCGTAGGCGAGCTGCTGCGCTTCCTCCCCGTAGGAGGAGAGGACGAAGGCCAGTCGCCCCTGTTCGGCGGGGAGCACCAGATGCGGTGCGGTGGCGATACTTCCCGGTGCGACCGGACGCGTCACCAGCACGGATTTCGCATCCCACCACAGCGATCCGTCATGCCATGCGCTCGTGCCGACCGGGACCATCTCGGCCCGCCGGTGCGGTCTCATTGCGGGTGCGGTGTGCGAAACCATAGCCGATCGAACTCCAAAGTAGTTGTTTGCCAATACCTTTCACACGCGAGTCAGCGCTGACACGGGTGAGACGAGCAACGCCCCGCCCGCCGTCCCAGACGAAGAGCGTCGCGATTGTCCCGAAACCGAGGTTAGCGTCGTCCGCGCGGCCGTGCCACGACGCGCCGGGCCGTCCCGTTCGGTGTGAAGGCCATCTCAGAAAGGGTCTTTCGGCTCTGCCGCGGCGGCCGCCCACCCAGCAGCCTGTACCTGTGATTCCCACTACTGGAACGCCCGGGCCGACGCGAACCATCGACCCGGCGGTGTACGACCAGACGGTCGAACGGCTGTCCGCCGAACTCGCGGGCGTCGTTTCACGACAGCGGGTGGAGCTGGTGCTCCGGTGGAGTCTCGACGATCTGACCGGCAATCCCCCCGGCGCCATGCCCGAACTCGGTGAGCGCCTGGCCCGCCAACGACTACTCGAGCCCGCCCTCCACTCCGAGCGGCGCTGAGCGTATCGCTACGCAGCCTACTCGCGTCCGACTGTCCGACGGTCTGCCCCAGCCGTCGCGCGGCTGGGACAGTATCGAACTGGGCGAGGCCGCGGCCCAGGGCGACCACTGACGATGCGGTCATTCCGCTGCTCGACCCAACCGCTGCTGCGCGCGGACTGATCGATTCAGGCGGCGCGCCGCCGGACGGTGCGCTCGAGAATTCCGAGCGTCGCCCTGAGCGCCGAGGCGGGGACCACCGGGAAGTCGACGCGCCGCCGCCAGTGCTCGTCGACCTCCGACCAGTCGTAATACGAGGTGACGCGGGTGCCGTCCGCGACCGGTTCCAGCCGGTAGCCGTAGACGTGGCGGGCGTGCGGCTTGATGTGGGCCTCCACGGTCCACGCGATCTCGGTATCCGGAACCAGTTCGGTGATGACGACTTCGACGTCGTATCGCCCCAGCGGAAGATCGCCCAACGCCGCTCGATCCATATGGACGACGAACCGGTCGCCGGTCCGCTCGACCGTCGCACCCTCCGCATCGAGGAGCGTTCCCGACGCGTCGATATCGACGTGCCCCTTCGGGTCGGTCAGCACCGAGAAGATGGCGGCGGCGGGCGCGGGGATGAGCCTCGAGACCTCGATCCGTTCGATGGCATCTGCCGTGGAGGGCGTTTCGACGGGGGCGTTCGCATGATTGGACATGAGATCGACGATAACACGAATAATCGATTATCTATTGTTCTGTCTATGATGCTCCTGTGCCCTCCACTCCGCTCTCCACGGGTAAGCAGATGCTGTCCGAGCAGGTCTACACCCACCTGCGCACGGCGATCATGCGCGGCGACCACCCTCCCGGCACCGCCCTCAAACCGCAGGATCTCGCGCGGGACCAGGGCGTGAGTCTGGCTGTCGTCCGTGAAGCGCTGGTGCGCCTGGTCGGCGAAGGTCTGGCCGACCGGCTGCCCAACCGCGGCTTCGCCGTCCCGGAGTACTCCGATCGCCGCTGGCAGGAGATCGCGGAAGCGCGGCGCACCGTCGAACCGGTGCTGCTGCGGCTGTCCATCGCGCGCGGTGACGTCGACTGGGAGGCCCGGGTGCGCGCCGCCCACCACCGGCTGGCCCGCACCCCGGCCTTCGCTCGGGAGGAGGGCGCGTACTACACCGAAGCCTGGTCCGAGGCGCACCGCCGGTTCCACCGCACCCTGCTGGAAGGGTGCGGCAACCCCGTGCTCCTGGAGACCTTCGACCGCTTGTGGACCGCCAGCGAGCTGGCCCGCCGCTGGTCGGCACACCGCAATCCCGATCGGGATGGAGCCGCAGAACACCGCCGCCTGGAGGAGGCGGCGCTGTCGCGCGACGCCGATACCGCCGCCGCCGTACTGACGCGGCACCTCACGCTCACCGCGACCGGACTCACCGATCCCACGTGACACTCCCGGGCACACTGGAGGCATGGACCCCGTCGTCGCACTACGCCAGATCGCGTACTGGAAGGACCGCGCCCGCGAGGACACCCGACGGGTCATGGCCTACCGCAGGGCCGCCGATATCGTCGAACGGCTGGACGCGGCCCAGCGCGAGGTGCTGGGTCGCACCAACGCCTGGCAGTCGCTGCCCGGTATCGGACCGAAGACGGCCGCGGTCATCGCCCAGGCGTGGTCCGGTCGCGAACCCGACGCACTGATCGAATTACGCTCGGCGGCAAGGGATCTGGGTGGCGGTGCGGTGCGCGCGGCGCTGCGGGGCGATCTGCACCTGCACTCGAACTGGTCCGACGGTTCGGCGCCCATCGCGGAGATGGTGGACACCGCCCGCACCCTGGGTCACGAGTACTGCGCGCTCACCGATCATTCGCCGCGCCTGACCGTCGCCAACGGCCTGTCGGCGCAGCGGCTGCGCGAACAGCTCGACGTCATCGACGAGTTGCGTGAACGGTTCGCCCCCATGCGCATCCTCACCGGTATCGAAGTGGATATTCTGGACGACGGCTCGCTCGATCAGGACCCGGCTCTCCTCGATCGCCTCGATATCGTCGTGGCCAGCGTCCACTCCAAGCTCAGCATGGAATCCGCCGCCATGACCAGGCGGATGATTCGCGCCGTCGCGAACCACCGCGTCGACGTCCTCGGCCACTGCACCGGCCGCCTGGTCGAAGGCTCTCGCGGCCGCCGCCCCGAATCCGCCTTCGACGCCGAAGCGGTCTTCACCGCCTGCCGCGATCACGGCACCGCCGTCGAGATCAACTCCCGCCCCGAACGCCGCGATCCACCGACCCGCCTGCTCCGCCTCGCTCGCGATCTGGGCTGCCACTTCTCCATCGACACCGACGCGCACGCCCCCGGCCAACTCGACTTCCTCGGCTACGGCGCCCAACGCGCGGTGGACAACGGCATCCCGATCGAGCGCATCGTCAATACCTGGCCGGTGGACGAGTTGCTGGCGTGGGCTTCCCGCGGCTGACGGCAGCACGGGCAGCGCCGGCTCAGCTCGCGCTGCCCTGTGATCCCACCGAGTGTCGTGATCATCGTGGGTTGCCTGGCGGGTCAACGCGACCGCCACCGGTCCGGCCGCGAGCTGCGATCAGGTCCCGGCCGGATGGCTCAAATGGTCGACGGCGGCGGTGATGAATGCGGCGAGGTGGGCCGGGGGGTAGCGGTCGGGGTCGGTGACGGCCAGACGGACGAGTTGTTCGCCGACCGCCAGCAGTGCGATGGACAGCAGTTCGGGGTCCAGGCGGCTGAGGTCGGGGCGGCGCGGGCGGGCCCATTCGATGAGGGCGCGCAGGTTGTCGCGGGCGAATGCGCGGGCGCGGGCGGCATGTTCGCGGACTTCGGCGGGGGCGTCGTCGGCGGGTGCGGTCAGCAGCAGGGCGGATTCCGGATGTTCGACGACGGCGTGCAGCAGGTTGGTGGCGGCGGTGGTGAGGATGGTTTCGAAGTCGCTGTCGTCGTCGAAGGGTGGCATGGCCGTCGCGAGGGTATCGATGGTGCGTCGCTGTTCGCGTTCCAGCAGTGCCAGCAGGAGCGGGCCGCGGCCCGGGTAGGCGGCGTAGACACGGGGTTTGGCGAGTTGGGCCTCGCGGGCGATCGCCTCCATGGTGGCGGACGCGTAGCCGTCGCGGACAACCAGCCGCAGGGCGGCGTCCAGAACCTGGACGCGACGGACTTCCAGGTCCATGCGCGGTTGGCGTTTCCGCGGCGACTCGAGGGGAGCGGGCATACGGTTCACCGTATGCGGTGCTCAGTACAGGCCGCGCAACCCGACCGGTGGCGGCGCCACTTGCAGCGGCGCGTTGGCCAGCCAGGCTCCGGCGGGCCAGCATACGGGCGCGAGACGCGCCGCCCGATCACGGACGCGCAGGGTGTCGGGCTCGGCGGCGCGCATGATCCGCAGGGCGCGCGACGACAGGTCCCGATTGCGGATGCCCCAGGCGCGCCGGTGGCAGGCGACTCGCTCGATCGTGCGGCGGGCGCGGTGCGGATCGGGAGTGCGGAGGGCGTGCGCGATGGCGGTGGCGGCATCGGTGGCGTCGAAAACCCCGGAGTTGAGCCCTCTTCCACCCCACGGCGCGAACAGGTGTGCGGCTTCGCCGGCCAGCAGGACCCGCCGGTGCGGGTCGGTGTAGGTGTCGGCGACCGATTGGTGGAAGCGGTAGCTCGACACCCAGGTCACATGCTCCCCGTACCAAGGGTCGACGACCTCGGCCGTCCACCGCCGGATGCCGTCGAGACCGGACCAGTAGTCGACGTCGTCGCCGGGCAGGCATTGCAGATCGATGCGCATCCCGCCCTGGAACGGCATATGCATGACATTGCGCCCGCCCAGGCGGGGACAGTTGTACTGGAAGAAGCCCGGCATACGCGGTGTCGTGCCGTCCGGATGGTCGGCGACGTCGACGATGACGAATCGGGTGTCGTCCGGCGCACCCCGCAGGGTCGCACCGATCTCGTCCCGAACCCGCGAGCGCGCCCCATCGGCCCCGATAACGTATGCGGCAGAAAGAGTTTCCCCGGTTTCGAGCTCGATCTCGACTCCGTCCGGACCGCTGGACAACCGCATCAGCGGCGACGCCCACCGAAACCGCACGCCGTGCGCCACGCACGCCTCGTACAGGTGGTTCTCGGTAACCGTCTGCGGCAGACTGACACCCAGCAGTTCACTGGGCATCACCCGCCCCAGCACGCCGCGCCGGGAGCGGTACCCGAACACCCGCCGCTCCCCGTAGTACGCGTCATAACCCCGAACCCGAATGCCCGCCGCCGCAACAGCTTCCCCCAGCCCCGGCAGCACGGCATCGAACCGACGCACGGTCGGCGCGAACAACCCGATAGCCCGACTCCCCGGCCGCACCCGCCCCACCCCCTCGGCCTCCACCACCGTCACCGCCACACCCCGCCGCGCCAACGCCAGCGCCCCGACCAACCCCACCGGCCCAGCCCCCACCACCACACAGTTCGCACTCATCGACGGTTCCCCTTGTCCTGCCCGCTCGCTTCCGACGTTTGATACGGTAGCGTAACTACGGACTCGTAACTATGGATTCGAGAATCCGAGTACCCACGAACCATCGGCACCGGGAATGCTCCTGACCCCGGTGCTGTCACCGTTCGCGGCGGCGTGCGGTCGCTCCGCATGTGCGATCGTGCTGGCGAATGCGTATGTGGCCGCGCGGCGGCGCAGCGGCTCAGGTCAGCTCGGCCGTCAGGACAGGTCCCGGCTCATCTCCACTGTCGGAATGGCGTTGCCGCCCGGGCTGTCTCTGGTACGACCGGTGGGAGCGAAGCCGTGCCGCTCGGCCAACTGTCGCATCGGAGCGTTGTCCTGCCGAGCCCACAGCACCGCTCGACGGTAACCGTTGTCGTGCACCCACTGCAGCTGCGCGTGCAGCAGCCGGTCACTTGCCCCGCTTCCGCGTGCCTCGGGGGCAACCCACACAGCGGCAATCTCCAACGTGTCGGATCGTTCGGGATCGGCAACCGTGCCGATACTGCCGACCGGCTTGCCATCCCGCGTCGCGACAAACCTGCTCATCGCCAACTCGACCAGCGCGCGCCACTCCTGCTCCGTCCGCGCCGACGCCTGCTCGAGGGTGGTCTTGAACGCCCACGGTGCGTCCGCGATGGAACGAAAAGTTAATTCTCGCTGGCATTTCCAATCCTCGGCGGTCAGTCGACGGACATCGAGGGCGTCGTCACGCATAGCACGATCTGCCGGATCCGGTGCGCCGCCGGTCCCGGTCGGTTCATCATGGCCGTGCCGTAAATCACCGAAATCGAGTGCAGCGGCTGCTCTTCCGCCGACTGCGTCGCCGCGTTCACAGTCATTCGTCGTAGCTCGTAGGTGCTCGGCCGATTCCACCAGCGGTCGGCGGCGGACACCTGCCACAAGGGCGATGGCGGCACCCACTCGCTGGAGGACCTCGCCCCGGACGTGGGACCACCTCGACAAAAGCACCCTTCCAACAGTGGATCGCGGGGTAGCTCGACAGTACCGGACGTGGTGACCCGCAGTCACCGAGGACCATCGCCGCCCCAGCCGACATCCACCGGCCCGGCCCGAGGTAGTTATAGCTTCCACGGCGAATGCGGCACGGCGGCAGCGAAGTACATGCGTACCCGCGGGCAGCACGTTGCACTGGTGGCCGCGCCGGTCCTATGCCGCCGCTGGTGACGATATCGTCGGGCCACCGCTGCTCCGGTCGCCCGCGGGTTCACGACTCGGATCGAACCTCGGACAGGAGTCGGGTCGGCTATTCCACGACCGGGAAGTAGGACTCCCCGTCTTCCGGGGTGTCGTCGACCTGCCCGCGGTGCTGACGGGTGGGGCGTGGGTCGGTGTCCTCGGCGTTCTCGTCGGTGACGACGGCGGATGTGTCCAGTGGGGAGAATTCCTCCGTGGGCGGGCCCGCGTCGGGGTCGCGCCGGTCCGCGCTGACGTCCGGTTCCTCGGCGTCGAGGCGGGCGGCGTGGGGTTCGCCGATGCGCTGTTCCCGCTCGGTCATGCCGTACTTGTCCGCGGCGCGCCAGTCCTCCGGTGGTGCGACCACGGTGTCGTCATCGGCGTTGCGTACGTCATCAGGGTCCAGGCTCTCCGTCGAACTCAGCGTGTCGCCGGGACCCATTTCGTCGGCCGGGTCCTGGTTTCCGTTCATGCAGGCCGGATGCCCGTACCGCCCGGCCCGAAACCCGGGTATCCGGAGTGAACTCGCCCACCGTGTCGGCCGACGACACCACACCGCCCGCGCGCACGAATCGCACCAGCCGCACCAAACGCAGGAACCGCAGGAACGGCAACGCCAGGAACACCACCTGCCACCAGTGTTTTCGCAGGAAGCGACCGCGACGCGGGGCCACGTAGAGTCGCAGCAGGAATTCTCCGGCGAAGATCAGCCACAGCCCCCAGGCCGAGACCGCCAAGACTGTGACCAGAACCGGTGACCGCGCCAGCGTCTGCCCCAGCACGACGAACAGGAACACCACGCCGAGGGCGCTCATGGGGCCGTCCAACCGAGCGACCAGCCCTTCGGCCCAGTCCTGGCGCTTCTGATCGGCGCCGCCACCACCTCCCGATTGAGCGGAACGTGGTTCGGTCATGGCGCCATCCGATCGACTGCCCGGCGACCGCCGGATTCTCGATAGCCGTACCCCTCCAGCCGAGCCGAAACCGACGCTCGCCGAAACGGGCCTACTCCCAGTCGTGGCTGGCGTTGCAGGAACGGCACTCGAGGCGCAGATTGCCGAGATCGTTGTACGCCGCTTTCGCCTCGGCCGGGGTCGCGACCGCCGCGTATTTCAGATGGTCGCGCCACCTCCGAATGTGGCCCAGTTCCACGCCGCTCTCCGACACGCCGTTACGGCAGCTCTCGCACAGGAAGATCCGCAGCTGGCGTTGCGGGTTCCACGGGTCGGCCACGGGACGGAACTCGCGGTGGGACAACATCCAGATTCGGGTATCCCGCGACGCGCGTAGGTGATTGGGATCGGTGTACCAGCCCGGTTTGGCCAGACCGTTGACGTAGGCGTCGACAGTCGGCTGATGGACCGCGGCGTCGGGGGTCCAGGTGACATCGAATCCGATGTCCTCGGGCAATGCGATCTCGTGCTGGTAACCGGCCCTCATCGTGGCGCTCCTTCTGAAGCATTTCCGTGAGGGTGGGCGCCCGCAAACCCACCGTCGTCCTATCGTACTTGCGCTGCAATGTGATTCAGACGGAAAACGGCGTTCTGATGCACGACATCAGCCGCGACGCGCCGAACGCTGTTGCACGCTGACGGGCGGCCCGCCAGTCGGGGCGGGCCAGGGTGGTGTCCTCCTCCCGGCCCGTGTCCAGATCCTCGAGATACCGGGACGCCCGCTGCTTGCGCGGGCAAAGCGGCTCGCAGGAAGCGTGGATGGAGAGGATGCCCTCGGCGCGCTGCCGGTTGATGGGCCAGATTCCGCCCTGCTCGCAGCCGTCGTGGATCCAGATATAGGTGCCGCACTCCGACAGCCTCGATCAGCTACCGGACCTGATCGCGACGCTTCGGCACATCCAAGTCGCCTACCTCGAATGGCGGCGGATTCTCGGGACGGGCACACGGGCATCCCGGACGACCTCGACGAGGGGGTCGCCATCCGGATCGAACGCCAGCAGGTCCTGTACCGGGGCGACCACCGGTTCTCCTTCGTGATCGGCGAATCGGCGTTGCGAACAACCGTCGGCGACAACTCGGTGATGCTCGGCCAGCTCGATCGACTGCTGACCGCGATGTCACTGCCCCGAGTAGTGCCCGGTATTCTGCCCGAACGCGCCACGTACGAGGCACCCGCCACGAACGGCTTCATCATGTTCGACAATCGCCTCGTCCACGTTGAGACGATCACCGCCGAACTGTCGGTCACCCAACCGCGCGAAATCGCCTTCTACGGAAGAATGTTCACGCAGGTGTCCGAGCAGGCCGTCTACGGCGAATCGGCTCGGCGACTGATCATGGCCGAACTCGAGGAACGCCGGTAGCGGCCGGCGTCGGTACCGGTGACTACAGTCGTCGACGAACCACCGAGCGCGCTGACAGGGGAATCGATGGCCGTATCCGCACACCGTTCGACGGCCACGGGCCGGGTGGGTGGCGAGTCGGTTTTCGAGCCGACGGCAAAGCAGTTGAAGCAGCTGTTGTTTCGACGGGATGGGTTGTTGCGCGCGCCCCGGGGTGCGGTGGGCGTGGTTGCGGCACTGGGGGAAGTGGGGGCGCTGGGGGTGGAATCCGCTGCGGCGTTGCTGCGTAGGCGAATGGAGCTGCTGCATCACCTGAGCGGTGGAGAGCGGCGGCGGGCGGTGACGGATGTGCATGCGCTGCTCGACTCGTGGAGTGCGGTGCGGGGGTTGGGATTCGCGGCCGAGGTGTTGATGCGGGCGGTCACCGAGCCGTCGTGGGTGCGTCCGCCGCAGTGGGACGCACGGGGCGAGGTGCGGGAGATGCGGGCGGTGTCGGGGGCCTTGCGCAACCGCCTCGCGGGGTGTTCGGAGGAGGAGTTGGTGGCGGCGGTCGCCGTGCTGGACCGGTATCGAGGGACGTCGCGGTGGGCGCGCGTGGTCACGTCGGTGTTGTTGCCGTCGCGGCGGGAGTGGGTGGCGGCGGATATCGAGGAGGCGGTGGCGGCCGGGTCCACGGGGGATGCGCGGCTGCTCGTCGACGCGGCCTGGTCGGTGGCGCAGTTGCGGCGCTTGAATTCGCTGTTCACCGGATATTGGTACGGCACCGAGGGGTTGGCCATCGATACGCCCGGGATGGCGATCACCGTGGTCGACGGGGTTGGGTTCGAAGTGGTGGAGATGCTGACGCACTGGTTCGACCACCCTGGTACCACGCAGGCGCTGCGCGTTCCGATCGCGGACGCGCTCGGCGTGATACCCACGGATGCCGCGTTCGCGGCGCTGGCCGCCCGCATTCTCCGCCCGCCCGCGCTGGCCGCCGTCCGCGGCGCGGCCGCACGCTTCCCGATGCGGGCCCTGCGCCTGCTCGACCCCGGCACCCACGGCGACATCCTGCGCGAGCACATTCACGCTCACCCCGAGCTGGCGCGGCGGCTGAGACCCGAACTTCCCACCACCACAGCCGAACTCATCAACAGCGAACTGGGCCGGATGGCTTCTCAACCCACCACCGACGAGGTCGGGATACCCGGCATACTGCGGAATCCGCCCTGGCAGAACCGGAAACGCGGCAAGGCCGCCGCGGTGGTGCCGGAACTCGCAGCGCCCACCGAACCGTACTGCGCATGGCTGCCGGGCGAACGCGAGGAATGGCGGAACCTGGTACGGCCCGACGACTACGCGGATCTCGACAAGACCCTCGAGCGCCGCGCCGACGGCACGCTGACCGAGCAGGTTCTGGGCGCGCTGGTGCTCGCGGGCCCCGAGCGCGCCCTGCCGATACTTGCCGCCTCCCGGCTGCGCTGGCTCTACGGACCGTCGAAACAGGTCAAGGCCGCCATCGCGGCGTTCGAAACCGCCGCCTACCCGATGGTCGTGGCCGCGGCGCGCGAGTATCCCCACGATATGGAGGACGCGATCGTTCCCTACGCGGGCACGGAACTGATCGACCTCGCGATCACCCGCCTGGACCGGCGCACCCTGCGCCCCGGGGCACTGCGCTATCTCCGCCGCCATGCCCACCACGTCGCCCGCGTGCTGATCCCTCGTGCCGTCGGGTCGGCGGCAAAGGACCGCCGCCTCGCCACCCGGGTCCTACGACTACTGGCGGCACACGGCCACGACGGCGACATACACGGCGCCGCAGCGGAATACGGCGACAAGACCACGGCGGCGGTCGCGGCGCTGCTGGCGGCCGATCCCCTCACTCTGCTGCCCGCCCGGCTCCCGGCGGTTCCGGCCTGGATCAATACGGCCGCACTTCCTCCGGTGCGTACCGCCGACGGCGCGACCCTCCCCGCCGCCGCGGTGGAGAATCTGCTCGTCATGCTCATGCTGGCCGACCCGTTCGAGCCGTATGCCGGTGTGGCACAGGTGTATCGGCACTGCGATCCGGCATCGCTGGCCGACCTGGCATGGGAACTGTTCTCGCAGTGGCAGCGGGCGGGTGCGCCCACCCGGCACAGCTGGGTGTACGACGCCCTCGGCTCCTTCGGCGATGACGACACGGTGGCCGCGCTGCTCAACCACGTCCGCGCCCATCGTTCCGATCCGCGCTCGGTGTCGGCGCTGGACGCCTTCGTCGCCATCGGTTCCGATGCCGCGCTGCTGGCATTGCGGCATATCGGCGAGAAGGTCAAGACCACTCGCGTGCGCGAGGGCGCGAAGGAGCGCATCGAGGCGGTGGCGGAGCGGCTCGGGCTCACCGCCGATCAACTGGCCGATCGCCTGGTGCCGGATCTGGGGCTGCGCGCGAACGGCACCGCCGTCCTGGACTTCGGACCGCGACGGTTCGTGGTCGGCTTCGACGAACAGCTGCGCCCGACCGTCGCCACCGCCGACGGCACCCAGGTCCGCTCGCTGCCCAAGCCCGGAGTCCACGACGACCCGGAGCGAGCAGCGCAGGCCCACAAGGATTTTCGCGCGCTCAAGAAGAACGCGCGGACGATCGCCACGGATCAGATCCGCCGCCTGGAGCGGGCCATGGTGGTCCAGCGCCGCTTCACCGTCGACGAACTGCACACCCTGTTCATCGGCCATCCCCTGCGCTGGCAGGTGACCCGCCGCTTGGTCTGGGGCGTCTACGAGGGTGATGCGCTGACGACCACCTTCCGTATCGCCGAGGATCGCGGCTTCGCCGACAGCGCCGACGACGGGATCACCCTCACCGACGATGCGGTGCTGGGCGTCGCCCATCCGCTCCGGTTTCCGGGTGAGCTCACGTCCTGGCGGGAGATCTTCGCCGACTACGAACTCCTGCAACCCTTCCCCCAGCTCGACCGGGAGACCCACGCGCTCCCCACGAACCTCCGCGACCGCGACGTGCTCGGCGGCGCGGGTGCGACGGTCGAGGGGCCGCGCCTGCTGGGGCTGGCGTCACGCGGCTGGCTCCCCCCGGAGACCGGCGACGGCGGCTACATCGACAGCTTCGAGAAACCGCTGCCGCACGGCCGCGTCCTCCACCTGAGCTGCGACCCGGGCCTGCCGACCTGGGATCTGAACGGTTCGCCGAAACAGTCCATCGAGGTGCGTCTGCATCCGACCCGCTCGACGTCCGGCGGCATCACCTTCGGCGACCTGGACACCGTCACCGTGTCGGAAATCCTGCGCGATATCGCCTGGCTGCGGCATGAGCGCCACTAGCGAACGGTCATAATCCCTGCATGGGTGACCCGAGGCGCGTCCGGTGACGGCGACGGCGGTGGCGGTGCTGGTCGCCGGCGTACTGATCGCGGCGGCCGTCGTGGCCTGGCCGCGCACCCGCCGCACCGTGACCACCTCCGCCGAACGCGCGGTGCACAGCACCCTGCACACCGCTTCCCTGGCCGCGAACGCGCTGCGGCGGGGCCTCACCGAGGAGTCGGCCAGCGAGGCCGCGCCGCACCTGCGCACCCTGACCGCCGCCGACGGGCTCGGTATCGCCGATCCGGAGGGGCAACTGCTGGCGTGGGACGGCGGGCACGCCGACCTCGCCGACCGGTTCACCGAGGCGGCCCGGCGCGCGGTGGACGGGGAACGCCGGGTGCTGGATGCCGGACCCGAGAACGGGGCCTATCCGCGCCGCATCCTCATCGCGCAGCCGCTGCTCATCGACAGCACCGGCCCGGTCGGGGTGCTCGGCGTCGTCACCACCGTGCAACCCGAGCCCGGTATGCTCGGCGCGCTCGCCGAGGTGGCCCGCTATGTGTGCGGGCAGCTGGAATTGGCCGAACTGGACGCGTCCCGCGCCCGCCTCGACCGCGCCGAGGTCCGTGCCCTGCGCGCCCAGATCAGCCCGCACTTCATCTACAACGCCCTCAACACCATCGCCTCGTTCGTGCGCACCGACCCCGCCCGCGCCCGCGAACTCATTCTCGACTTCGCCGACTTCACCCGCTATTCCTTCCGGGCGGCGGGCGAATTCACGGTGCTGTCGGACGAGTTGAGCAATATCGACCGCTACCTCGCCCTCGAACGCGCCCGCTTCGGCGACGCCCTCCAGGTACGCCTCCGGATCGCCCCCGAGGTGCTCGGGGTGGTCCTGCCCTTCCTCGCGCTGCAACCCCTGGTCGAGAATGCCGTCCGGCACGGTCTCGCGCCGCGGCCCGGTGGCGGCACGGTCAGCATCGTGGCCCTCGACGAGGGCACCGACTGTGTGATCAGCGTGGAGGACGACGGTGTCGGCATGGACCCGGAGCTACTGCGCTCCGGCGCTCTGGATGCCGTCGAATCCGGTTCCCGCACCGCCGGTTCCGAATCCGCTCACGTCGGCCTGGCCAATGTGGACGACCGTCTGCGCGCCGCCTTCGGCAACGACTACGGCCTGGTCGTGGAGACCGCACCGGGCGCGGGCACCAAGGTGAGCATGCGGGTGCCGAAGTTCCGCGCGGGCATCCGCGCGTGATCCACGGACCACACCCTTGCCTCATCGTCTCAGACAGCTTACTTTGAGGGGCACAACGAAGTGAGACGGGTATGGGTGAGACAACAGGGCCACGGTACGAGGTCGCGGTCATCGGCGCGGGCCCCGGCGGTATCGCGGCGGGAGTGACGCTGCGCCGCGCTGGAATCCACGATTTCGTGGTGCTCGAACGCGCCGACGAGGTGGGCGGCAGCTGGCACGAGAACCACTATCCCGGTCTGGGCGTGGATATCCCGGCGCTGGCGTACCAGTACTCCTTCGCCCGCAAGGCCACCTGGAGTCGGATCTTCCCGCGCGGCGAGGAGGTCAAGCGCTACCACGTCGAGGTTGCCCACCGCTTCGGCGTCCACGAACGGGTGCGCTTCGGCGCGGAGGTGCGGCGCGAGGAATGGGATGACGCGGCCGGGCACTGGAACCTGCGGCTCGCCGACGGTTCCACCGTGACGGCCCGCTTCGTGATCAGTGCCGTCGGCGCGTTCGTCCGCCCCCGCGAGGATGTGGGTATTCCGGGCGCACGGTCGTTCCAGGGCACGGTACTGCGCCCCAGCAGTTGGGATCACGACTACGACCTGTCCGGTAAACGAGTCGGCGTCATCGGCACCGGCGCGAGCGCGGTGCAGATCATTCCGTCCATCGCGCCGCGGGTCGAGCGGCTGACCGTCTTCCAGCGCACACCGGTCTGGGCACTGCCCAAACCCGATATGGCGATTCCGGCTCCGGCACAGCGGATACTGGCGATTCCCGGTGTACAACCGCTGCTGCACGGTACCGCGCTGGTGGCGGTCGACCTGGTGCTGCGCACCGCGGTGAGCACACCGAGCCGTATCGCCCGACCCGCCATGGACCGCTTCGACGCGAGCTGTCAGGCCCTGTATCGGCGCTATCTGGCGCGCGTGGTCCCGGAGGCCGCCACCCGGGAACGCCTGACCCCGAACTTCGGCGTGCTGGCCAAACGTCCCACCCTGTCGAACGACTATCTGCGGACCTACAACCGGGACAATGTCGACCTGGTGACGGAACCGATCGAGAAGATCACCGCGACCGGCGTTCGCACGGCCGACGGCACCTCGCACCGGCTCGACGCGCTGGTGCTGGCGACCGGGTACGAGGTGTTCTCCGATCCGGAGACCTATCGGCCCGGAACCGTAGTGGGCCGCAACGGCTTCGACCTCGCGACGTTCTACCGGGAGCAGGGCTTGCAGGCATATCAGAGCGTCTCGGTGCCCGGGCTGCCCAACCGCTGGACATTGGTCGGCCCGTATTCGTGGACCGGTTCGGGCTGGCACGCCTTCGTGGAGATGACCGCCGATCACGCGGTCCGCGCGATCGGCGAGACCCGCCGCCGCGGTGCGGCCTGGTGCGAGGTGCGCGGCGACGTCGCGGACGCCTATCACCGCGCCATCCACCGCCGCGGCGCGTCGCTGCGCTACTACCTGGCCGAACTCAACGGACACGTGCCCACCTACTATCGGAACTCCCAGGGCGACAGCACCTATGTGCGGCCGTCCGGATTCTTCGAGGCCCGGCGCGGCAACCGCCACTTTCCACTCGATGACTACCGCTACGGCAGGTCCACGGCGCGGGCCGAGACGGCCTGAGCACCGTCGGACGGCCCCGGCGCGATCGACTCCACGGATAGTGCCGGATTCGCGGGGTTCGCCCGTGATGCCCGGCCGGTGGCCTACGATGACCCGATTGTGACCCCGACCAGCGACAGCGGACCGGGCGCGCTACGCGTGCTGGCCGTCGACGATGAGCAACCGGCCCTGGATGAGCTGGTCTATCTGCTGCGCGCCCAGCCGGATGTGGGCGAGATCCATCGGGCGGGCGATGCCACCACGGCGCTGCGGCTGCTGCGCGCGCATCCGGTGGACGCGGTCTTCCTCGACATCAATATGCCCGGACTGGACGGGATGGAGTTGGCGGGCATCCTGTCGGCCTTCGCCGACCCGCCCGCGGTGGTGTTCGTGACCGCACACGACGACCGCGCGGTGGCCGCGTTCGATATCGGGGCGACGGACTACCTGCTCAAACCGTTGCGGGAGGCTCGGCTCGGCGAGGCGGTGCGGCGTCTCGCGGCCGCCCGGGCGGATCGGCCCACTCGCGCCGATCCGGACGAGGTGCTGCCGGTCGAACTCGGCGGAGTCACCCGGCTGGTGGAGCGGTCCACCGTGAGCTGGGTGGAGGCCGAGGGCGACTACGCGCGGCTGCACACCGCCAGCGGGTCGCATCTGATCCGGATTCCGCTCTCGGAACTCGAAGCACGCTGGCGGGAAGCCGGTTTCGTACGGATTCACCGCTCGTATCTGATCGCGCTGCGCATGGTGACCGGCCTGCGCACGGTCGGCACCGGCACCGTGGTGTGCCTGCGCGCGGAGGGGTCCGCCCCGGCCGTGGAGCTGCCGGTGAGCCGTCGCCAGGTGCGCGATCTCAAGCAGCGGCTCATCCGCCCGCGAAAGCCCGTCCGATGACCGGCCCGCAGCGGCCGGTGCGGCAGCGGGTGGTGCTGGCGCAGCGGCGCGGGGCACGCATGGTGCGGACGCGGGTGGAGGTGGCCGAGCAGACCGAGATCGGTGCGGCCATGATCGACGGGCTGATTCGGGCGCAGTTCGGGCTCGCGGTGCGGACGGGCCTGGTCGTGGTCGCGGTGCTGGGCGCGCTGCCCGTGCTGTTCGCCCTCGGCGTGGGGTCGACGGTGGTGCTGGGCATCCGGCTGCCGTGGCTGCTGCTGGGTGTGCTGTCCACTCCGCTGCTGTACGCGGCGGGCCGGGTGTATCTGCGGCTGGCCGATCGCAATGATCAGGACTTCGCCGAACTGGCCGAGGACTGAGGGTGGACACCGCCCCGGCCTCCGGGCTCACCCTCGCGGCACTGGTGCTGGTGGCGGTCGCCACGGTCGCCATCGGCGCGCTCGGCGTCCGGTTGGCCCGCACCACCTCCGACTTCCTGGTCGCCTCGCGCGGTGTGGGATCACGGCTCAACGCCGCCGCCATCTCCGGTGAATACCTGTCCGCCGCATCATTTCTCGGCGTCGCGGGACTGATCGCCAAATTCGGGGCCGACGCCCTGTGGTATCCGGTGGGATTCACCGCCGGATATCTGGGCCTGCTGCTGTTCGTGGCCGCGCCGCTGCGCCGCTCCGGCTCCTACACGGTGCCCGATTTCGCCGAGTTCCGGCTCGGCTCGCTGCGCCTGCGACGGTTGGCGGCGCTGATCGTGGTGCTGGTGTGCGCGCTCTATCTGATTCCCCAATTCCAGGGCGCGGGGCTGACGCTGCGCATCCTGCTCGGCGTGCCGGGATGGGTGGGTGCGGCCGCGGTCGGCGTGATCGTCATCGCCAATGTGACCGCGGGCGGGATGCGCTCGATCACCTTCGTCCAGGCGTTCCAGTACTGGCTCAAACTCACCGCGGTAGCCCTGCCCGCGCTGGTCCTGCTCGTGCACTTCCTCGGCGACCACCGCGAATTCGGCACGCCCGCACCGCCCACGGTCAGTCAGCGCACCACCGTGGATGTCACCACGGCGGTCACCGTGCGTATGCCCACCGACGCACCGCAGGTGACCTCGATCCAGGGCACCCTGGACGGGCGCGCCGTGCACGGCCTGGTCACCCTCACCCCGGGTGAACACACCCTCGGCGCGGACACCACGGTCGTGCTCGAGCCCGGCGACACCGTGCCGGTCGTGGTCGGCGCACCCGCCGACGGCGCGGACTGGGTGCGGGCGGGCGGCGGCTTCGGCGGGCCGCATCCGCTGTACGCGGTGTACTCGCTGATCATCGCGCTGTTCCTGGGGGCCATGGGATTACCGCACGTGCTGGTGCGCTTCTACACCAATCCCGACGGTCGCGCCGCCCGCGCCACCGCGCTCGCCGTCATCGCCCTGGTCGGCGTGTTCTATCTGTTCCCGGTGCTGCTCGGCGCGCTGGCACGGCTGTACGTGCCGCAACTGCTGCTCACCGGCACCTCCGACGCGGCGGTGCTGCTGCTGCCCGGCGCGGTGCTGTCCGGACTGCCCGGAAAGCTGTTGGCCGCCTTGGCCGCCGCCGGCGCGGTGGCAGCCTTCCTGTCGACGTCGTCCGGGCTGCTGGTGAGTATCGCGGGCGTGCTCAGCACCGATGTGCTGCGCGGGCGCATCCGGGATTTCCGGGTGGCCGCGCTCATCGGCGGCGCGGTGCCGCTGGGCCTGTCGTTCGGTGTCGCGACCCTCGATGTCTCCCGCACCGTGGGCCTGGCCTTCTCCCTGGCGGCGTCGACGCTGTGCCCGCTGCTGGTGCTGGGCATCTGGTGGCGCGGACTCACCGCGACGGGCGCGGCGGCCGGACTGGTCATCGGCGGGCTCACCGCGGGCGGCGCGACCGCGGTCTCGGTGCTGGGCGGGATCAGCGACACCGCGGCGAACGGCTGGCTCGCCGCCATCCTGGGATATCCGGCGGCCGTGAGCGTTCCGCTCGCCTTCCTCACGATGATGCTGGGCAGCAGGCTGACTCGCGGCCAGTCGGCGCGCGAGGTGGCCCGCATCTTCGTCCGCATGCACGCTCCCGAACGCCTCGGCATGGGCGCGGACCGCGAGCGCGGCCTGCACTCGGCATGATCGCCGCGCACCGCTGAGCGGCCCGCCGCGCCAACCGTTCGTCGCGACGCAGCGACCGCTCACCGCACGATCGCGCGGGTTCACCGAGTGACCCAGGCCACACCGTGCTCCAGCCCCCGACCGCTCGTTACGGTTCTGGCGAAGTAAGCCACATCACACGCTAGGACTCTCCCATGAGCAGTACCGATCTCGACGACGGTACGCGGCCCGGCCGCGTACCCACCGCCGAGGACTTCGTCGCCGCCCAGGCCAGCCCCGAATTCCAGGAGCTGCGAACTCGACTGCGGCGCTATGTCTTTCCCATGACGGCGCTGTTCCTCACCTGGTACCTGATGTACGTGCTGCTGGGCGCGTACGCACACGACTTCATGGCCACCGAGGTGTTCGGCAATGTCAATCTCGGTCTGCTGCTCGGCCTCGGCCAGTTCGCGTCGACCTTCCTGATCACCGGCCTGTACGTGCGGTTCGCCAATCGCGAACTCGACCCGCGCGCCGCCGCCATCCGCAACGAACTCGAGGGAGGCCCGGCGTGACCAGCTATCTCGCCGCCACGACGGTCGGCAATCCGGCCGCCAATATCGCGATCTTCGGCCTGTTCGTGGCCGTGACCATGATCGTGGTGATCCGCGCCAGCCGCAACAATGCCAGCGCCGCCGACTATTTCACCGGCGGCCGCGGCTTCTCCGGCCCGCAGAACGGCATCGCCATCGCCGGTGACTACCTGTCGGCGGCCAGCTTCCTCGGTATCGCGGGCGCCATCGCCGTCTACGGCTACGACGGCTTCCTCTACTCCATCGGATTCCTGGTGGCGTGGCTGGTCGCCCTGCTGCTGGTGGCCGAAATGCTCAGGAACACCGGCAAATTCACCATGGCCGACGTGCTGAGCTTCCGGCTGAAGCAGGGCCCGGTGCGCACCGCCGCGGCGCTGACCACCCTGACCGTGTCGCTGTTCTACCTGCTGGCGCAGATGGCCGGCGCGGGTGGCCTGGTGGCGCTGCTGCTGGATGTCACCTCCGAGGCGGGCCAGGCCCTGGTGATCGCCGTGGTCGGCATTCTCATGATCGTGTACGTGCTGGTCGGCGGCATGAAGGGCACCACCTGGGTGCAGATCATCAAGGCGGTGCTGCTGATCAGCGGTGCGGCGTTCATGACCGTGCTGGTGTTCGCCAAGTTCGGCTTCAACCTCTCCGAGATCCTGGGTTCCGCGCAGCACACCGTCTCCGAATCCACCAATGCGGGCGTGGCGGCGCGCGATGTGCTCGCCCCGGGCGCGCAGTACGGCGGCAGCGAGCTGTCCAAGCTGAACTTCCTGTCGCTGGGTCTGGCACTGGTGCTGGGCACCGCCGGTCTGCCGCATGTGCTGATGCGCTTCTACACGGTGCCGACCGCCAAGGAGGCGCGGCGCTCGGTGGTCTGGGCTATCGCCCTGATCGGCGCGTTCTACCTGTTCACCCTGGTGCTCGGCTACGGCGCGGCGGCGATCGTCGGCCCGGACAAGATCCTCGGCGCGGCGGGCGGCCAGAACTCGGCGGCTCCGCTGCTCGCCTTCGAACTCGGCGGCGTGCTGCTGTTGGGCATCATCTCCGCGGTCGCCTTCGCCACCATTCTGGCGGTGGTCGCGGGCCTGACCATCACCGCGTCCGCGTCCTTCGCCCACGACATCTACGCCGGTGTCATCAAGCGCGGCAATGTCGATGAGACGAAACAGGTTCGGGTATCGCGGATCACGGCGGTGATCATCGGTCTGCTCGCCATCGGGCTCGGCATTCTCGCCAACGGTCAGAACATCGCCTTCCTGGTGGCGCTGGCCTTCGCGGTGGCGGCCTCGGCGAATCTGCCGACCATCCTGTACTCGCTGTTCTGGAAGCGCTTCAACACCACCGGCGCGCTGTGGAGCATGTACGGCGGCCTGCTCTCCACCATCGTGCTGATCGTGTTCTCCCCCGCCGTCTCCGGCTCCAAGTCGGCCATGCTGCCGTCGATGAGCTTCGACTGGTTCCCGCTGTCCAACCCGGGCATCGTGTCGATCCCGCTCGCCTTCGCGCTCGGCATCGTCGGCACCTTCGTGGGCCGTGACAAGGAGGATCCGGTCAAGGCCGCCGAAATGGAGGTGCGCTCGCTCACCGGTGTCGGCGCCGAGAAGGCCGTCGTGCACTGACCGCCCGTCCCGGGCTCGCTCTCTCGTCATGTCAAGGAGTATCGAATTGTCCAGCAGTGTCACCCATTCCGAGGTCTACCCGCCCAGCGCCGAGTTCGCCGGGGCAGCCCATGCCGACGCCTCGCTCTACGAGCGGGCCGACGCCGATCGGCTCGGCTTCTGGGCGGAGCAGGCGCGGCGACTGCACTGGGATCAGCCGTTCGACCGCGTACTGGATTGGGATGAC
>NZ_JASCXP010000062.1:0-24005 GCF_030010695.1 Nocardia sp. CC201C | reverse complement strand
CGTCCGCGGCTCGCCGTGGTCCGACCCGATGACCGGGGCTTCTGTGCCGCGTGCGCAGCGGACGGCCGGTGCCGTAACTGGTGTGGGTGACGTCGCCGTGCCCGTTCACCCCGCGGATGTACGCGCCCACCCGATCCATCGTGACCAGTACGTGCGGTACCTGGGCGCGCGCTGTTCGAGCAGTGGCAGCAGGTAGGGCAGCGGGGACACCCGCACGATCTGCGCCGCCGGCGGTGCCGGTAGCTGTTCGTCCACGAGCACGGTGGCGGCGTCGGCGACGAGGGCGCGACCGCAGCGTCCGACGCTGCGCGGTCCGGCCGCGAAGGCGATGTCCAGGGCTGCCAGGGTGGTGGCGGAAGCGCCTGCGCGGTCGAGCCTTTCGCGCATCGACCGACAACGCGCCGTCAACTCCCGGGCCGCCGCCTCGCTGTCATGGCTGCTGTCGAAGTACACCGAGGCGAACGGACCGGTGCGGTCGACCAGTTCCCGGAGACTTGTCCTGACCATATCGGGGTGTTACCCGCGCATCCCCCGGGCAATCGCGCGACCGGATCATCCCCCGGCGGAACGCCCGGTGAGCCGCATTGCGGGCCGGCTGCGGCCTGGTCTCGATGTGGCTTCGAGGGGTCCGCTCCGCCGTGTCGCACCCGGTCCCGCCGCTAGCCTGCAAGTGCCCGGCCGTCGGGGCCGAGAGGGTCGAGCGAGCGAGTACGCGTAGGGGTCAGGTGTGAGCCGTAGTGCGCGAATGATCGTGGCGGCCTTGGTGGTCGGGTGCGCCGTCCTCACCGGTCAGATCCACGGCGGGTATCCGGCCGCGGCCGAGCCGGTGTTCGGCCCCTCGACGCCCGCGCTGCCCGGTGTCCAGCTGCCCGGGCCGCACGAGTGGATCGACCGGGTCATCCCCGCCCCGGTGCTGCCGCCCGCCCCGTCGACTCCGCTGGTGGACGGCGGCGGACTGCCGCCGGAGCTGGCGGCGCTGCGCGCGGCGGTGTTGCCGGACCCCATCGGCGATCATTTCATCGATCACTGGCCCGAGCGGCTCGACGACCTCGCCCCCGGTGCACTCGTCTCCTGGCGCGATGTCAGCGCCACGGCCGCGCCGCTGCTGTTCCTCCCGGTGCGGCAGGTGCTTCAGCTCAAGTACCGCACCACCGATTCGCGCGGGCTGCCGTCCTATGCCGTGGCGTCCCTGGTGATCCCGGCGGCGGCGTGGACGGGGGACGGCGACCGTCCGATCGTGGTGAACAATGTGCCGATCAACGGTCTCGGCCGCGATTGCAGTCCGAGTTACACACTGACGCACGGGATCAGCTTCAAGACGAACCTGTCGGAGTTCATTCCGCCCACCACCCAGTTGGCCATGGCCCGCGGGTACGCGGTGCTGATTCCCGACCACGAGGGCCCGCGCATGGCGTACGCGGAGCCGTATGTGGCCGGGCACGCGGTACTCGACGCCATGCGCGCGGTGCGGGGATGGCTGTCGGACGAGTTCGGCGACAGCCGGTTCGGGATGATCGGATACTCCGGCGGCGCCATCGCCACCAACGCCGCGGCCAAACTCATGGGCGAGTACGCGCCGGAGCTGGCGGAGGTGGTGGTCGGGGCGGCGCTCGGGGGCGTACCGGTGGACTACGAGATCCTCGCCGGGAGCATGAACGCCAATCTCGCATCCGGGGTGTTCCTCGGGGCGACCTTCGCCGTCGGGCGGGAGCGGCCCGAGATCCTCGCGCGCATGAACAATCTCGCCCGCTGGGTGGGGACCTCGTTCATGAAGAATCAGTGCGTGGACGTCTTCGCGCTCCCGGGCGTCTTCCTGCTGCCCATGGATATCGCCGCGAACATCCCCGACCCGCTGCACAGCGACCTGGCCCGCGACATCTACCGCATCACGCGTCTGGAGGACCGCGGATCACCGGTGCCGCTGTTCGTCTACCACGGTGAGCAGGAGTTCTGGGTGCCGGTGCGGGGCGCGCGCGATCTGGTTCGCGAGCAGTGCGCGCTGGGCGCGAACGTGGTGTACCGCAGCGTTTTCGGCGAGCACATCGTCGCCGCCCTGACCGGCTATCCCGAGGCCGTGCTGTGGCTGGACGAGCGGCTGCGCGGCATGCCCGCGGTCAGCGAGTGTTGACGCCGTGGGGGCGAGGCGGCCGGCCCATGACCGGTCCCGGCCGCGTACGGCCGGGACGATCTCGACTCACATCGGGTACAGATTGTGCTTGCGCGGGTTGGGCTTGCGCACCGCGCCCTTGTCGCGCAGCAGCCGCAGCGCCTTGCGGATCTCCAGGCGCGTGGTCGACGGTTCGATGACCGCGTCGATGTAGCCCCGCTCCGCCGCCGTCCACGGCGTCGCCACGGTGGCGTTGTAGAAATCGATCATCTGCTGCTTGATCGTCTCGCGCTGGTCCTCCGGGGCGGCGGCCAGCTGGCGGCGGCCGACGATGGACACCATGGACTCCGCGCCCATGACCGCCAGCCGCGCGGTCGGCCAGGCCAGGCTGATATCCGCGCCCAGCTGCTTGCAGCCCATCACCGCGTAGCCGCCGCCGTACGCCTTGCGGGTCACCACGGTCACGATCGGCACGGTGGCCTCGATGAGGGCGCGGAACATGCGGCCGCCGCGCTTGATGACGTGATTGCGCTCCTCGTCCACGCCGGGCAGCACGCCCGGGGTGTCGACCACGTACACCAGCGGCAGTCCGAAGGCGTCGCACAGGCGGATGAAATGCGCCGCCTTGTCCGAGCAGGCCGCGTCCAGCGCGCCGCCCAGCACCAGCGGCTGGTTGGCGATCACACCGACCGGGCGGCCGTCCACGCGGGCGAAACCGGTGATGAGATTGGCCGAGGTCTTGGCGCTGATCTCGTGGAACTCACCGTCGTCGAAGATGCGCAGCAGGATGTCGTGCATGTCGTAGCCGACCTTGTCCGAATCCGGGATGATCCGGTCCAGCTCGCGGTCGGTATCGGTGATTTCGGGCTCCAGGCCCGGATTCACGATCGGCGGCTGCTCCAGGCAGCTGGTCGGCAGGTAGCTCAGGTAGTCGCGCACCCAGGCGAAGGCGTCGGCCTCGGTCTTGGCGACGTGGTGCACGGTGCCGTTCTGCTCCAGGGCCCGCGCGCCGCCCAGCTCCTCGGCGGTGACCGACGAGCCGGTCACGGCCTTGATGACCTCCGGGCCGGTGACGAACATGTACGAATCCTCGGTGGCCACCAGGACGTCCATATTGATCGGCCCGTACACCGAACCGGCGGCGCATTTGCCGAGCATGACGGCCACCATGGGCACGTACCCGGACAGATCCTCCTGGAGGCGGCACATGATGGCGTACCAGGCCAGCGAGGCCACGCCGTCCTGGATGCGCGCGCCGCCGGAGTCGTTGACGCAGACCACCGGGCAGGCGTTGTTGTAGGCGAAGTCCATGGCGGCGCGCACCTTGCGGCCGAACATCTCGCTCACCGATCCGCCGTACACGGTCTGATCGTGGGAGATCACCACCACCGGCCGGCCGTCGATATAGCCGCGGCCGGTCACCACGCCGTCACCGTAGGTGGCGTTCGCGACGCCGGGCTGCCGAACCAGCGCACCCAGTTCCACGAAGGTCCCGGGGTCCAGGAGCATGCCCACCCGTTCTCGGGCGCTGGGAATGCCTTTCTTCCTACGCTTTTCGATCGCGGCCTCACCGGCCGGTTCCTCGGCGATCTCCAGGAGCTTGCGCAGTTCCGCGAGCTTCTCCTGTGTGCCCGTCATACCTCGGTCTTGCCCTTCCACCATCAGGTCAGCGACCTGAACCGGTCGCTGTCGGCGTGCCGGATCGCGGCTACCGACCGCCCACGGTACAGTGCCGCACCCGTGCCGAACCAGTGATCGCGTGCTGTTGCGGCCTGCCGACCGGTCGGCAGGGGCCATCCGGTCGTACACTTCGGTGCGAAACACGAGTAGCGGCGGCGAGCGCCGGATCGAAACGAGAGCAAGGGGCGGCTACGACGGTGAGTGCGGTAGTGGTAGGTGATCACGTGGTCGGCGAGGCGGCGGCGCACCCGTACGAGGTGATCCGCCCGAACCTGGATACCTTCCGGTTCTCCGAGGTCAAGCGCACCGTCACCATCGGCACCGTGCTCAGCGGCTCGATTCTCAAGCGGGTGGTCCGGCACGGGCTGCGGCCCGCCGCGCGCAAGCGCGCCGTGGCCGACGGCATGGTGGACGGTTTCGAACACCTCGGCCCGCTGTTCGTTAAGCTCGGCCAGCTCATCGCCTCCTCGCCCGGTACCTTCCCGCGCGAATTCGCCGACGCCTGCCTGCGCTGCCTCGACGATATGAAGCCCTTCCCGGCCGCCCAGGCCAAGGCCATCATCGCCGCCGAGCTGGGCAAGCCGATATCGGAACTGTTCCTGGAGTTCGACGACGAGCCGCTGTCGGCGGCCTCCATGGCCCAGGTGCACGGCTGTGTGCTGGCCGACGGCCGCCCGGCCGTGGTGAAGGTGCAGCGCCCCGATATCGCCCGCCGCATGATCGTGGACCTGCGCGCCGCGCTGCGCTTGGCTCAGGCCATGGAGAAGCGGTCGGAGAACGCCCGGGTGGCCAATGCCTCGGGCATGGTGCGCGATCTCTACGAGGCCACCGTGGCGGAGCTGAACTTCCTCATCGAGGCCGACAACCAGACCCGCGCCCGCGCCAACCTGGCGGCCTTCGGCGACAACGCCAATGTCGCCGTTCCCGAGGTGTACTGGGACTACTGCGCCCCCCGGGTGCTGTGCATGGAACGGATGCGCGGGCTGCCGCTGGACCGCTTCGACGATATCCGCGCCGCCCACCCCGAACCGGAACTGCTCATCCGCCGCCTGGTGAAGGCGTGGATGGAGAGCGTGGCCGTGCACGGCCTGTTCCACGGCGACGTGCACGCGGGCAATCTGTGGCTGCTCGACGACGGCCGGGTGGCCATGCTGGACTTCGGCATCGTCGGGCGGATGGAGAACGAGTGGCGCGACTTCGTGCGCGCGCTGTTCTACGCCTCCGCCATCGACAACGACTTCCGTCCGGTGGCCCGCGCGCTGCGCGCCCTCGACCTGGTCTCCGACGACAGCGGTGACGACGCCACCATCGGCCGTCAGCTGGCGGTCGCGCTCGGCCCGGTGCTGTCGGGCAGCCTGGACAAGCTCGACCTGGGCGTGGTGTCGGCGCGGCTGCTCGAATTCGGCAAGCGCCGTGGGGCTTCCGGTCCGCAGCAGCTCATTCTCATGGGCAAACAGCTCGGCTACTTCGAACGCTATGCGGTAGCCCTGGCGCCGGGCTGGAAGCTCGGCAAGGATCTCTACCTGTTCCGGAACATCTTCCCGGATGACGTTGCCGCCAAGGCCGCCGAGGCCGGTACCGGGATGCCGACCGACTGATTCGCCGCCGAATCGGACCTCCTCGCTGATTCCGAGCAAATCCGGCCCGTGATCGTGCGATATTGGTCAGCGGGCAAGGGGATGCACGCGGGGCTCTCGGGCGATCAGCGACGGTATCCACGGAGGCGACAACTTCATGACGATTCTCTCTGCGGTCGCGGGCGTACAGCGCGGCGACGCGGCGGTGACCCCATCGGGCCGCCGCCCCTCGACCGAGGAGCGTATGCGGGATTGCGAGCGATTCTTCGGCCAACCCGAACTGGCGCATCTGCCCGGTTCACGGTGCGCGGACGCTGTGGCCGGACTACGGCGCACCGGGGTGTACCGGCACACCCCGGAGGAATTGAGCATCGGCGCGAAACTGGCCTGGCGCAATCACGATCGGTGCGTGGGCCGCAAGCACTGGCGGGCGCTGGAGGTGCTGGACGCGCGCACTGCCAGCACGCCCGCCGAGATCGCCGAGGCCTGTTTCGCGCATCTGCGGCGGGCCACCAACGGCGGGGCGGTGCGCTCGGTGATCACCATCGGGCCGCCCGCGCGGCCGAGCGGGCGCGGTTTCCGCATTCTCAATCCGCAACTGGTGCGCTACGCCGGATACTGGGTCGGCGGCGAGATCGTGGGCGACCCCGCCACCGTGGAGTTGACGGCGTTCGCCGAGGAACTCGGTTGGCGCGGGGCCGGTGGGCGATTCGACCTGCTGCCCTTGCTGATCCACACCCCCGACGACGCGGTGCACCGCTTCGACCTGCCGCGCGACCTGGTGCTCGAGGTGCCGTTGCACCATCCCGAGTACGCCTGGTTCGCCGAACTCGGGCTGCGCTGGTACGCGGTTCCGGCCGTCTCGAACATGGATCTGGAGATCGGCGGCGTCGACTATGTGTGCGCGCCGTTCAACGGCTGGTACGTGTCCTCGGAGATCGGCCGCGATCTCGGCGACAGCGACCGCTACGACACCCTGCCCGAGATCGCCGACCGCATGGACCTGGATCGCAGCAGCGACCGCACGCTCTGGCGGGACCGAGCCCTGGTGGAGTTGAGCCGCGCGATCCTGCACAGCTACAAGCGATCCCGCGTGCACCTGGTGGACCACCACACCGTGGCCCGGCAGTTCGTCGACCACGTCGACCGCGAGAACGCCGCCGGCCGCGCCTGCCCCGCCGACTGGAGCTGGATCAACCCACCCCTGTCCGCCAGCCTGACCCCGACCTTCCACCGCTACTACGACCCGCCCGATCCGCGGCTGCGACCCGCGTTCGTACACCGCGACGCGATGAGACCGGCTGCACCACAAGATATTCCGATGGATGTGAGCGCGCCGCCGAAACGGCGGTCGCTGTGGCGCCTACTGCGGGGTTGATCGGATCGCCGTGTCCCGGTCGGACTTGGCCTGATCCGGCCCAGCCCGGCACGGCCCGGACCGCCAGGCCCGGACGCCGGCACCGACCGGCCCGCCGGGGCGACAGGCGCAGCGGCGGGAGTCGGCCCGTCGCACTCGACGCGGCCGGAGAATCGGATAGGCGCTCGCCCAGGCGAATTCGCACTCTGCCCGCGTGGTCCGGACAACCCGTGCTGTCGCGGCAACCCGCTGTCAGCCTGCAACGCGCGACCGGGAGCGCGGCGAGCAGGTCGGTGGCGGGGCGGCCGCACAGGAGGCCCGGCCACGACCGGTGCGCGTGTAGCGCCGTCGGTCAGGCCGGGCTGGGTACGTCGTCGCTGAAGTATCCGAGTCGGACGTCGTGGGTGACCTCGCCGCTGTCCACCGCGACGCGACCGGTCATGGGCGGGTAGCCGCGCGCTACCACCGTGTACTCGCCGGACGGGAGGTCGGGCACGGTGTAGTGGCCGGTCGTGTCGGTGCGGGTGGTGGCGGTGACGTCGCCCGCCGCGTCCAGGACGGTGATCTGGGCGTCGGGTACCGGGCGGCCCTCGTCGGCCCAGGCGAATCCGGTGAGCACCGCCATGGGGGCCAGTTCCACGTCGTGGCGCAGGAGTCCGCTGTCGGGCACGGTGAGCGTGGTCGCGCGCGGGCGCATGTGGTCGGCGACCGCGACCAGGGTGTAGGTGCCCGACACCACGCCGTGGCACACATAGCCCCCGTCGGGGGCGGTGACGGCCGTGCCGACCACATCGCCGCGCGGATCGGTGAGGGTGATGGTGGCCCCGGCCAGGGGATCGCCGCGCAGCGCCGAGCGCACCACGCCGGTGAGTTCGCCCGCGCCCGGCAGCGTCAGGTCCAGGCGCTGCGGGCGATGGCCGACGGTGACGCTCACGGCACTGGGCTGATGGCCGCCCGCGGCCACGATGAGCACGTACGCGCCGGGCTCGGGTGCGCCGATGGTGTACTCGCCGTGCGCGTTCCCGGTGCTGCGCGACACCTGATGCCCGTGCTGGTCGATGAGGGTGAGCACGGTCTCGGGTACCGGATTGTCGTCGCGGTCGCGAACGCGGCCGGTGAGCGGCAGCTCGTCGGCGTCGAGGACGGTCCCGGCGGCGGGCGTCGCGACCGCTGGCGCGGGCCGATCCTCCAGCAGCGGAATCTCTTTCATGAACATCAGCACCAGGCAGGCCAGCAGCGACACCCCCGTCGCCACCCAGAACACGCCCTGCACCGATTCGGTGAAGCCGATGAGAATGGGCTCGCGCAGCTGCGCGGGCAGCGCCGCCATGGCGGTGGTGTCGCTCTGAATGCGTTCCAGGCCCGCGCCGTCGAGTCCGGGCGGCAGCTGCCCGCCGAAGGCGCGCACGATCCGCTCGGGCAGCAGATTGAACAGGATGGTGAGGAATACCGCGACGCCGAGGGTGCCGCCCATCTGGCGGAAGAAGGTCGCCGCCGCCGTGGAGACGCCCATATCCGCCGGGGGACAGGCGTTCTGCGCCGCGATGATCAGGGTCTGCATGCAGCCGCCGAGTCCGAAGCCGATCACGGTGGTGTAGACCATGATCTGCCACATCGGGCTGTCGAATTCCACGCGGGCGAACAGTCCCGCGCCGACGGCCATGACGAAGGTGCCCAGCACGGGCAGCATCTTGTAGCGCCCGGTGTACTTGGTGACGAGTCCGGCCCCCTGCGCGCCGACCATGATGCCCAGCACCAGCGGCAGCATGAGCAGGCCCGCCGTGGTGGGCGAATAGCCGCGCACCACTTGCAGATACAGCGGCACCATGGTGATGCCGCCGAACATGGCGATGCCCACGATGAATCCGGCCAGGATGGCGATGCCGAAGGTGCCGCTGCGGAACAGCCGCAGCGGGATCAGCGCCGCTTCGCGCATGAGCGCCTCGACGAGCAGGAAGGCCAGCGCGCCCACCGCCGCGATGCCGTAGCAGAGCAGCGCCCGCCGCGAATCCCAGCCCCAGTCCCGGCCCTGCTCGGCCACGATGAGCAGCGGCACCACGGCGGCGGTGAGCGCGAGCCCGCCCGGCCAGTCGATGCGCTGGCGCTGCCGGACGAAGGGCACGTCCAGCCATTTGGCCACCACCAGCAGTGCCAGCGCCCCGATGGGCACGTTCACCAGGAAGACCCACCGCCAACCGTCCAGGCCGATGAGTCGTTCGTAGTCGGAGAAGAATCCGCCCAGCACCGGCCCGACCACGGTGGCGATGCCGAACACCATCATGAAGTAGCCCTGGTAGCGCACCCGTTCCCGGGCGGGCACGATATCGCCGATTATGGTGAGCGCCAAGGACATCAGACCGCCCGCGCCGATGCCCTGCACGGCCCGGAATCCCGCGAGCTGGTACATGGAGGTGGCGAAGGCGCAGGCCGCCGAACCGATGACGAACACCCCGATGGCGATGAGATAGCAGGGTTTACGGCCGTAGATATCGGCGAGCTTGCCGTAGAGCGGCGTCGCGATGGTCGCGGTGATGAGGTACGCCGTGGTCGCCCACGCCTGTTCCTCGAAACCGTGCAGACTATTGGCGATCTTCACGATCGCGACACTGACAATGTTCTGGTCGAGGGCGGCCAGGAAGACCGCGAGCAGCAGTCCGGACAGGATCGTGAGGATCCGGCGGTGCGACAGCGGTGCCGCCGCCGCGCCGTCGGGATCCGCCGCCGTCGCGAGAGTCGAATTCGTCATCGTAGGGCCCTGTTTCAAATCGTCGGCAATCCGTGGTGGAACTTCGCGATACGAGAGTCGAGCCGGTGAAACGGGTTCGGGCAGCGCACGTGCCTGCCCGAACCGTGCTGGGACCCACGTGATTCCGGCACGAGGCAACGGAAATCCAGGGTCGGCGTGATCGAATACTAACCCCTGGCGTATCCGGAGTTACAACCGCCGCTTCTAGGCGAAGAGATGTGCGATGACCGGACGGATCTGTTCGACCGCGCGCTCGGTGGGGCCGGTGGGCTGGAACAGGTGGCTGAGGGCGAGGCGCACCAGGGTTTCGGTGCGGTCGGCCAGTTCGGTGTCGGACAGATCGGGGAGGCCGTACCGGGTGCGCAGGGTCAGCGCCACCGCCGCGACCGCGCGGCCGAGGACGGGTTCGGTTTCGGTCATCAGCGTTGGCAGCAGGGTGGTGTCCGCGCCCGATCGTCCGGACAGCACGGCCTTGAGCAGGGTGTTGTCGGCTCCGGTGCGCAGCGTGTAGTCCACGGCGGCGGTGGCTCCCGCGACCGGATCGTCCGGATGCGCCGCCAGGCAGTCCGCGATGCCGATGAGGAAGGCGTCGACCTCCTGGCGAATGACCACATCGGCCAGATCCTGTTTGGTGCCGATCTCCTTGTAGAGGACCGGGCGGCTGACGCCGACCTCCTTGGCCACCCGCGACATGTTCACCGCGCCCCAGCCCTCGGTGACGACCAGGCGGCGCGCGGTGTCGAGCACGCGCTCGCGCAGGAGTTGGCGCATTTCGGTCTGGAAGTTCGCCGCTTCAGTCACGGGCCTGATCGTACATGAGCAGGTCGAGCGTTCGATCATTGACAGATGTATGTGATGTGTATGTAATGAATACACTTCGTCATGAAGTGTAAATAGGAGATCGACAATGACGACATCTCGACACCCCGAGTCCCTGGACGCGACCCCGCAGTGGCGCGATCGCAAGCGCTACCTCTGGCTGTTCGGCCTGGTCGCGCCGACCGCCATCTTCCTGGCCACCGGCTTCGTGTGGGCGTTCAATCAACTGGGCTGGCAGGCCGTATCCCCGCTGTGGTGGTGGATCGGCCCGGTGCTGGTCTACGTGCTGCTGCCGCTGCTGGACCGGTTCTTCGGCCCCGACGGGCAGAACCCGCCCGAGGAGGTGATGGCGCGGCTGGAGGCCGACCGGTACTACCGCTACTGCGTCTACGCCTACATTCCGTTCCAGCTGCTGAGCCTGGTGTTCGCGGCCTACCTGTGGACGGCCGACAACCTGTCGTGGCTGGGGATCGACGGCGGGCTGGGTCTGATCTCCAAGATCGGGCTGGCGCTGAGCATCGGCGTGATGGGTGGTGTCGGCATCAATACCGCGCACGAACTCGGCCACAAGAAGGACGAACTCGAGCGCTGGCTGTCCAAGATCACGCTGGCGCAGACGTGCTACGGCCACTTCTACATCGAGCACAACCGCGGCCACCACGTGCGGGTGGCGACTCCCGAGGATCCGGCCAGCGCCCGCTTCGCCGAATCGTTCTGGGCGTTCCTGCCGCGCAGCGTGTGGGGCAGCCTGAAGTCGTCGTGGGAGCTGGAGAAGGCGCGGCTGCACCGGTTGGGCAAGTCGCCGTGGACGATTCGCAACGACGTGCTCAACGCCTGGCTGATGTCGGTGGTGCTGTGGGGCGCGCTGGCGGCCGTCTTCGGCCCGATGGTGCTGCCGTTCCTGGTGATCCAGGCCGTCTACGGTTCCTCACTGCTGGAGACGGTGAACTACCTCGAGCACTACGGGCTGCTGCGGCAGCGGACTGCCTCCGGCCGCTACGAGCGCTGCACGCCGGAGCACAGCTGGAACTCCGACCACATCGTCACCAATATCTTCCTGTACCACCTGCAGCGGCACAGCGATCATCATGCCAATCCGACTCGGCGCTACCAGATTCTGCGCAGTATGGACGGCGCGCCCAATCTGCCCAGCGGTTACGCGAGCATGATCGGCCTGGCCTACTTCCCGCCGCTGTGGCGCAGGGTCATGGACCATCGGGTGCTCGCGCACTACGGCGGTGACATCACCCGCGCGAACATCCAGCCCGGCAAGCGCGAGCGCGTGCTGGCGCGGTACGGAGCGAGCTGATGCCCGCCTACCGCTGTCCCGTGTGCGAGTACGTCTACGACGAGGCCGCCGGCGCGCCCCGCGAGGGTTTTCCGGCCGGTACCCCGTGGTCGGCGGTGCCCGACGACTGGTGCTGCCCGGACTGCGGGGTGCGCGAAAAGATCGACTTCGAATCCCTCTCCACCCCAACAGGACCCGCCCATGAATAACGACTACAAACTCTTCCGCTGCATCCAGTGCGGTTTCGAATACGACGAGGCGCTGGGCTGGCCCGAGGACGGCATCGAACCCGGCACCCGCTGGGACGACATTCCCGAGGACTGGTCCTGCCCGGACTGCGGGGCGGCCAAGGCCGATTTCGAGATGGTCGAGGTCAGCCGCGCATGAGCGGACGCATCGTGATCGCCGGTGCGGGCGTGGCCGGGGCCACGGCGGCCAAAACCCTGCGCCGCGAGGGTTATTCGGGCGAGGTCGTGCTCGTCGGGGCCGAGTCCGGATTGCCGTACCGGCGGCCGATGGTCTCCAAGGAGATACTCGCCGCGACCGCCGCCGAACCCCGCACGCTGCTGGAGTCGGCGGACACCTGGGCCGCCCTCGACATCGACCTGCGCACCGACACCAGCGTCGAGGCCATCGAACCGGACGCCGCCAAGGTGCGCCTGTCCGACGGCACCATGCTCGGCTATGACCGGCTGCTGCTGGCCACCGGCGCGCGGCCCCGCCGCCTGCCCGGTGCCGCGCGCACTGTGCACACGCTGCGCGGTGTGGCCGATGTGAACCCCTTGCGCGCGGCCGCTTTCGACGGCGGTTCGCTGCTGATCGTCGGTGCCGGACTGATCGGCTGCGAGGTGGCCGCCACGCTCGCCGGGCTGGGTGTGCGCGTCACGGTGCTGCACGCCGGGCCCACGCCCCTGGATCGGGTGGTCCCCGCCGCCGTCGGCGAGTACTACCGGCGGCTGCACGCCGATCACGGCGTCCGGATCCACACCGACGTCCTGCTCGACCGCCTCGACGACACCGACACCGGGGTGCTCGCCACCGCCGCCGACGGCCGCACCTGGTCGGCCCCCACCGCCCTGATCGCCATCGGCGCGACCCCGGACACCGGCCTGGCCGAAGCCGCCGGGCTGGCCGTCGCCGACGGCATCCTGGTGGACGACCGCCACCGCACCTCCGTGCCCGGCATCTTCGCCGCCGGTGACGCCGCCGCCCGCTTCGACCCGGCGCTCGGCACGCACCGCCGCGAGGAGCACTGGAACAGCGCCCAGTCGCAGGGGGCCGCGGCCGCGAAGGCCATGCTGGGCGTCGATCCGCCGCCCCTCGAGGCGGCCTGGGGCTGGTCGACGCAGTACGGCGTGAACCTGCAATTCGCGGGCCGGTTCGACCGGGCCGAGGAGATCGTCGTCGACGGCAGCTTCGACCCCCCGAGCGTCCTGATCCAGGCCACGTGCGCCGACCGGCCGGTGGGCGTGGCCGCCATCGGCCGCGCCGCCGAATTCCGCTCGGCCCGAGCCCGACTCGCGGCCGAGCTGGAATCTGGAACGGGTACGTCGCCCTGAGGGCGCTGGCGAGTTCCGCGCATCGCGTGCGGAACTCGCCTGCGTGCGGAACTCGCCAGCGCGGGTGTGTCACCAGCGCGGGTGCGTCGTGGTGACGGTGCTCGGATTCTCCGCGGCAGGTACCGGATCAACAGGCGCTGATTCACGACATCTCGGGGGATACTCGCCGCGTGGGTGCGGAAGGGGCACGCTCAGGATTCGGCTTGCCGGATCGGCTTCGGCGTCAGCGCCGCTCGCAGTCGATCGACGATCACCCCGCGCGCCGCCCGGCCCTCCGGGGTCGGGGTGAGTGGGTAGACGTGCACCAGGCCGGGCTGTTCGTGGTAGTCGACCTCGACACCGGCCGCACGGGCCTTCGCCACCAGCAGTCGGGTATCGGGCACCAGGATGTCGTGGGTGCCGCAGAAGACGGTGAGCGGGCCGAGGCCGGACATCTCGCCCGCCAGCGGGCTGACGCGGGGGTCGGTGAAGGGCAGATCGCCGCGCCAGAGCTCGGTGAGCACGCGCGAGCCGTGGCGGCCCAGCCACGGATCGCGCGGCAGCACCGCGTCGATCTCCGGATTGCTCAGTGACAGCTCCAGGGCGGGGGAGATCAATACCGTGCGCGGCAGCACCACGTCGTGCTCGTCGCGCAGCAGCAGGGCGGTGGACAGGGCGATCTGGCCGCCCGCGGAATCCCCGGCCAGGCATACCTCGCCGTACTCGGAGCCCTTGTCCCGCACCAGTTTCGCGATGGCGGGGACGACCTGCCCGGCGGTGCCGTAGGGGATGAGCGGATAGATGGGCAGCACGACGGCGGTTCCGGCGCGCGCCGCGATATCGGCGGCCAGCGCCCAGTGCTGGGACGCGATCTCGTTCACCCAGCCGCCGCCGTGGGCATACACCACGCAACCGCGCGCGGCACCCGATCGCGGCGTCAGCGTGTAGACCGGCCAGCCGGGATCGCGGTCCACGGTCACCACCACGTCCGACCGCAACCGGCGCGGCGGACCGTACGGCCGGGGCCGCAGGGTGCGTTCGCGAATGTGGCGGCGAGCGCCCTCGGCGGTGCGGAAGGGGCGGTTGCGGCGGGTGACGCGCAGGAATCCGGGCAGGACCACGCGGCTGAGGAAACTCGGCTCCATCGATCGACCATACGTCTCGACCGCGTCGAACCTCCCGGTCGGTAGCCGCGCGGTTACTGTGGTGGCCGTCACGAAAACTGGCAGTGATGTATTCCGCCAAACTTCGTGACGACTGACACGTCAGTCACCAAACTGTTATAGGGTCACGCCATCGGCTGTGGGGCCGAGCGATATCGACCAAGCAGTGGGGCTGTGGGGTGGTAAACATTGGTCGACAGGGCTTTTCGTGCACCGGAACCGTTGGTTCGGGAGGTGCTCGAATTCGTACTCTCGGGGTTGCGGACGTTCGGTCGGACACTGCAACTCGCGGTGGCGGCCTTCCGGTGGCTGTTCATCGATATCGTCCGGCTGCGGCATCCGTGGCGAGATACCGTACAGCAGGGCTGGTTCATCGTCAGCGTGACGGCGATTCCCGCTGTGCTGGTGGCGATTCCGTTCGGCGTCATTGTCGCGGTGCAGGTCGGCAGCCTCACCCAGCAGGTGGGCGCGACCTCGGTGTCGGGGGCCGCGGGCGGTTTGGGGGTGATCCGGCAGGGCGCGCCCATGGTGACCGCGCTGCTGCTCGGCGGCGCGGCCGGATCGGCTATCGCCTCGGATCTCGGGGCGCGCACCATTCGCGATGAGGTGGATGCCCTGCGCACCATGGGAATCGACCCGGTGCGCCGACTGGTCGCGCCGCGGCTGGCGGCCATGATCACGCTCACGCCGCTGCTGTGCATGCTCATCATCTTCATGGGCGTCTTCACCGGCTATGTCATCGCGGTCGGCTTCCAGGGCGTCACTCCCGGCAGCTACCTGTCCGCCTTCGCGGCCTTCGCCAAGATGAGCGATCTGGCGGTGGCCATCGTGAAGGCGGTCATCTTCGGCATCATCGTGCTCATCGTGTCCTGTCAGCGCGGACTCGAGGCCACCCACGGACCCAAGGGCGTCGCCAATGCCGTGAACGCCGCCGTGGTGATCGGCGTGATCGCCGCCTTCGGCGTGAATCTGGTGATCACCCAGCTGGTGTCGATGTTCCTACCGCAGCAGGTGGGGTGAGATGACCCAGGCACCAGCTCGCTACCAACCGCTCGGCGCGGTCGGCCGCGCGGCCCGCAAATCCGTCGACGGACCGAATTCGCTGTTCGAATCCCTCGGACACCAGGCGACTTTCGTCTATCAGGTGTTGACCGCCATCCCGCACACGCTGCGGGTGTACCGGCGGCAGACCTTGCTCATCCTCTCCGATATCACCTGGGGCTCCGGGGCGATCATCGTCGGCGGCGGCACCGTGGCGGTGCTGGTCTTCCTCGGCATCGCGGTCGGCGGTTCCATCGGGGTGGAGGGCTTCACCGCGCTGAACATGGTCGGCATGGGTCCGCTCACCGGATTCGTCTCCGCCTACGCCAATACCCGGGAGATGGTGCCCATGGTGGTGGCGATCGGGTTCGCCGCCCAGGCGGGCTGCCGGATGACGGCCGAGATCGGGGCCATGCGCATCTCCGAGGAGATCGACGCGCTGGAGGCCATCGGCATCCGGCCCATGTCCTTCGTGGTGACCACCCGTGTGATCGCCGGGGTCGTCACCATCGTGCCGCTGCACCTGCTCACCCTCATCCTGTCGTATCTGTCCTGCGCGACGGTGGTGAATGTGCTGCACGGGCAGAGCTCGGGCACCTACTACCACTACTTCGACGCCTTCCTGCAACCCGGTGACGTGCTCGCATCACTGGTCAAGGCAACGGTTTTCGTAGTGGTCATCATTCTCATCCACGGCTATCAGGGCTTCTACGCCAGCGGCGGCCCGGAGGGGGTGGGCCGGGCCTCCGGCCGCGCCATCCGCGCCAGCCTGGTCGGCGTGGTGATCCTGGACATGATCATGACGATCGCGTTCTGGGGCCTGGATGTCGGCATCAGGATTTCGGGGTAGTCATGCCGGTATTCGTAGACCATTCCGGCCGCAGCGCCGGACGCTGGGCGCTGCGCCTGCGCGGACTCGTGGTGGCGGTCGTCATCGCGGTGGCGGCCACGGTCGTCACCACCTACGCCAAGGGCGGTTTCGCCGACCGATTCGAACTCACCATCGACGCGGCCACCCTCGGCGAGGGGCTGGCCCCCGGGGCGGAGGTGAAGTTCCGCGGGCTGGCCATCGGCACCGTGCGCACGGTGGAGACGGTCGGCTACGGGAAGCAGCGCATCGAGGTGGAACTCGATCGCGCTCAGGCGCGGGCGCTCACCGACGATGTGACCGCCCGCTTCACCTCGTCGAACGTGTTCGGGTCCAGCGCCATCGAATTGGTGACCACCGGCGACGGCGGCCCGTTGCGCGAGGGCGCGACCCTGTCCATCGGGGAGAACGCCGCCAACGCCACGGTCGCGGGGGTCTTCCGCCGCGCCGCCCGGCTCACCGCGGTACTCGACTCCGACAGCGTGCGCAGGCTTTTCGATCTGCTGCTGGACAATGCCGACGCCATCGGCCCCACGCTGAGCTCGTTCTTCGAGACCGCGCGCATGATGGCCGACGGTCAGCGCGCGCCGCTGGCCCACTACCTCGCCATCGGCGCGGACATGACCGAGGCGTTCGCCGACCTCACCCCGCCGGTGGGTCGGGCCGTCCTCCAGATCCTGGAGCAGAGCGCCTATTTCGGCGACGAGACCAACCGCGAACGCACCAACCAGGCCACCGACGGTGCGTACACCCAGGTGCTCGTCGGCATCGCGGAACTGCTCGACCGCAACAACCCCGATCTGGAACGGATTCTCGGGGCGGTACTGGACCTGGCGGTGCCGATCAGCGTGTCGCTGGGCACCGTCGCCCCCGCCTATCACCGGATTCCCGCCCTGCTCGCCGCGGTGGACGGTGCGTTCCCGGTGGTGGACGGAAAGGTGCAGATGCAGTTGGAGCTGATCGTGGAGACCATGCCGTACCTGGCCGATTCGCTGGCAGGGGGTGCGCGATGAACGGAATCGGTTCGGCTGCCGCGAAACTCGCGGTCTTCGGAGTGATCGTCGCCGCCTGCACGGGATTCATCGTGACCGCGCTGCGCACCCCCGTCCCCGGCGACAAGGTCGTCTACCAGGCGGTCTTCACCGATGTCTCGGGCCTGTACGAGGGTGACTCGGTGCGCATGTCCGGCGTCGCGGTCGGGAAGGTGGAATCGGTGGACCTCGACCGGGATCGGGCCCGGGTACGTTTCACCGTCGACCGCACCCGGCCCGTCTACGACACCACCCAGGCCGCCGTGCGCTATCAGAACCTCATCGGCCAGCGGTACGTGGAACTGCTCACCGAGCGTCCGAGCGCCGTGAAACTGCCCGCGGGCGGTGTGATTCCGGTGGAACGCACCATTCCCAGCTTCGATGTGTCCAAGCTGTTCAACGGTTTCAAACCGCTGTTCGACACCCTGGAGCCCGAGCAGCTCAACCAGTTCGGCACCAATCTGCTGCGGGTGATCCAGGGCGACGGCTCCGGTATCGGCCCGGTACTCGCCGATCTGGACCGGATCACCGCGCACGCCCGCGACAGCGAGGCGGTGATCGTGCTGCTCATCCAGAACCTCGGGGTGGTGTCGCAGGAGATCGGCGGCAAATCCGATGCGGTGGGGGCGCTGGTCGACCAGCTCTCGGAGATCCTGCGGCAGTTCACCGATCGGATGCAGGGCGTCATCGCCGCCATCGAGAAGGGGGACCGCGTGCTGACCCCGCTCATTCCGATCCTGGAGGAGGGCCGGGACGCCTACGACGTGGCCTACGGGCCGATCGACGGACTGCTCCGTCGGCTGGTACCGCAGACCGAGATACTCACCCAACTGCTGGCGCTCACTCCGGGCCTGGTGTCCGGGCTGAACAACGCGGTGCCCGGCGAGGGTTACCGCCCCCGCATCACCTGTTCCAGCGGGGAAGCGGTGGTGCCCGATATCGGCGGTGTGGTGCTCGGCAGTCAGAACCTGGTGGTGTGCGAGTGAAACGCTATGTGGACATGGTCGCGGGTGCGCTCCGCGAACTGGTGACCGGGCGCGGCGATCAGCCGAGTCAATTGCGCTGGGGCGCGGCGGGAGTCGTGGTGTGCGCGGTACTGCTGCTGATCGCGGGCGCGCTGTATGTGATACCGATCGGCGAGCGGACCTACACCGCCGACTTCCGGGTGTCCGGTGGCGCGCGCCCCGGGGACGAGGTGCGCGTCGCCGGGATCAATGTCGGTGAGGTGCGGTCGGTGTCGTTGGTCGGCGACCACGTCGAGGTGCGGTTCGGGGTGGACCGCGCGGTGCACGTGGGCGAGCTGGCCAGCGTCGAGGTGAAGATGCTGACCCCCATCGGCGGGCACTACCTCTCGCTCACGCCGACCGGCGAGAAAGCATTGGGGGACAAGCACATTCCGCCGGAGCGCACCACCGTCCCGTTCGAACTCAGCGATATCCTCGACCACGCGACGCCCGTCATGGGCAAGATCGACGCGCAGACTCTGCGCGCCACCATGGCCGAGCTGAACACCGCGCTGACCAGCCAGCCGGACGCGCTGCGCGGTGTGATCGGCAATGCGGCCGAGCTGACCGACATACTCGCCGACCGGTCCCGCCAGCTCGACACCGCCCTCCAGGTATCGGACGAGTACATCGCCGCCATCGCCGCCGACAAGGCCATGCTGGCGGGTTTCGTGCAGCAGCTGGGCACGGTGGCCGACCAGCTCGGCGATCGAAAAGAGCAGATCGTACGGGTCTTCGGTCTGATCAAGCGACTCTTTCTCATCCTGCACCGGCCGCTCATGGCCTACGGCGACACGCTGGAACCGCCCATCACCGAGATCGAGCAGATCTTCTCCAAGGTGATGGCCGATCCGAGCCGCATCGACACCGTGGTCGCCGGCATCCGGGAGGTCGTCGACAAACTCTCGGCCATGCTGGGCGTCCAGGTCGCTGTCGACCGGCCGGAGAACGGTGTGCGGGTGTGCGTTCCCTACGAAGGCAAGGCGTGCTGAATGAACTGGGGTAGAACAGCACTCGTGGCCGGGGCCGCCGCCGTGGCGGTGGCGACCGGCGTGGCCGGGGTGACATGGGTGAACTCGGTGCGCGCCGATTCGACACGGCGGGTCTGCGCCGACTTCACCGACACCGTGGGCCTGTACGAGGGCAACAGCGTGACCATGCTCGGCGTCGAGGTCGGCACGGTGTCCACCATCGAATCGCGCGGTGACCACATGCGCGTCACCATGACCGTGGACGGGGACGTGCGGTTGCCCGCCGATATCCAGGCGGTCACCATGTCCAGCTCCATCGTGACCGACCGGCACGTGGAACTGACCAAGCCGCACACCGGCGGGCCGGAGTTCGACACCGCATCCTGTATCCCACTGGAGCGCACCAAGACTCCGGTGGGCATCAGCGAGGCCCTCGACGCCATGGGCCGCATCGCCGGGGACCTCACCGGCGGCGGCTCACCGGAGGACACCCTCATCGACCAGACCCTCACCGCCGCCGACAGCGCGTTGGCCGATACCGGCCAGCAGTGGAACCTGCTGCTGCGGGAGCTGTCGCAGGTGGTCGGCGATCCCGGCCAGCGCGATGTGGTGTTCCGGCGACTGGTGGAGAACCTCGACACCCTCACCACCATGTTCGTGAGCAACTGGCCCGATATGGCATTGCTGCTGGACAATCTGCGCCAGGGCATTCAGCTCCTCGGCGAGTTCTCCGCCGAGTTCGCCGGGGCGGTGGACCTCGCGGTGGAGTTCCTGCCGGTGATCGCCCGCAATGTCGGCAAATACGACGAGCAGGTGTACGCCCTGCTGGATCAGTACCTGCCACAGGTGAAACAGCTGATCAACAGCCAGGGCGATATCGGCGACCTGCTGTCGAAACTGCCGCCGCTGGCGGCGCGACTACCGCAGGCGGGTGCGCGATGACCCGTCGAACGCTGCGCCGGAGGCTGCTGCCCGCACTGGCGGCGGGCCTGGTGCTCACCCTGAGCGGCTGTGGCGTGCGCGCCACCGACATCCCCATTCCGGGCACCTATCCGAGCGGTGACACCTACACGGTGCGTATCGAATTCGGTTCGGTGCTCAACCTGCCCGATCGTGCCAAGGTCATCGCCGACGGCGTGGAGATCGGCATGCTCGACCGCATCGACCTGGTCGGCACCACCGCCGTGGCCACCGTGGAGCTGAAAACCGATGCGCGACTGCCCAAGACCACCACCGCGGAACTGCGGCAGAGCACCATCCTCGGCGATATCCACATCGCCCTGGAACCGCCGCGGGACAGTGAAGTCGCCTTCCTCCAGGACGGCGATGTCATCCCGGTGGGGCAGACCGTGCCCGCCACCAATGTGGAGGACATCCTGCGGGCGCTGTCCAATATCGTGACCGGCGGACGCTGGTCGGATATGCAACAGCTGGTCGCCGACGTGAACGCCGCCTTCCCGACCGATCCGGCCGAGATCGACCGCATCACCCGGGCCGGCCGGGCGGCGCTGACCGATCTGTCCTCGCACACCCCGGAACTGGACCGCATTCTGGCCGCGGCGCAGCAGATCACCGGGAAGCTGGAGTCCGGGAGGGCCGCGGTGGACCAGATCCTCACCCTGGGTCCCGATCGGGCCGCGGGTCTGGCGGATGTGCTGTTCAATGTGGTGCGCCTGATCGCGGGTGCGGGCGTGCTGGCCGACGAGGCGGGAGAGCTGCTGCTGCCGCTCGCGGGCGACTTCCGCAGCATCGTGTCGATTCTGGCCCCGACGGCGCTGACCGTCGCCTACGCCGACATCACCGTGCCCGCGAACCTCGAGGCGTTCCACACGCTGTTGCGGGACAAGCTGATTCCGTTTCTGCACGCACCGGATGTCCACCTCCGCGGGGTGGATGCCCAGGCCGACGCCGACGAGCTGGTCACGGTGCTGCGTTCGATGGGGATGGTGCCGTGAAACTCTCACTCTCCGGACCGATGTCGCTGGTGCTGCTGCTGGTGCTCACGCTGGTGTGCGGCAGCTATATGGCCGTCGGCGTGCTGAACCTGGACCCGCGCCGCGACTCGCACGCCATCACCGTGCTGGTGGACACCTCCGGCGGTCTCATGAAGACCTCCGAGGTGACGCTGCGCGGGATGCCCATCGGGCGCGTCCGCTCCATCGAGGCCACCTCCGTGGGGCTGGCGGTGCGGCTGGAATTCGATGCGCGCTACCGGATTCCGGTAGACAGCGAGGTGCGTGTCTCGAACCTGTCGGCGGCGGGAGAGCAGTTCCTCGACTTCCGGCCCACCGGCACCGCGGCCCCCTATCTGCGCGACGGCAGCATCGTGCCCGCCCGGCAGGTGCGCATCGCCACCACCGTCGGCGACGCCCTGGCCAAGTTGGACGCGCTGACCGCGCAGATCGACCCGCTGAAGCTGGAGCGACTGGCCACCACCGTCGCCGCCGGATTCGAGGGCCGCGACGCCGACGTGGCGAATCTGACTCGGGCGCTCACCCTCACCGCGGGCATGCTGCGCGACAAACGCGACGCCATCGCCCGGCTCTACGCCAATGTGCAGACCCTGGGCGACAACTTCGACGGTCGCGCACCCACGCTCAGCGCCACCGCCGGCGATGTGACGGCGGCGCTGCCCGAACTGCTGCACATCATTCGTTCCTTCCAGGACTTCTCCTACGTCGGCGAGCACGTGTTCACCGACCCGATCGGGCCGCTGGTGCAGCGCATCGACGACTACATCGCCCTGCTGGGCCCGGATCTGGGCCATATCGCCACGGTTCTGAAACCGGCGACCAGCACCATCAAACCCGTACGCGTGGACGCCGGTTCGATCATCGACCTGCTGGCGACCGTCTTTCCGGGCGACGGCGCCGCCCATGTGACCGTCGGTCCCCGTTGACCGCTCGACACCGAGAGCAGAGGACACACCGTGAGTGATATCGACAAGACCCCCGAACCGACGGTGCGACTGGAGAAGACCGGCGCCGCGGCGCGACGGGCCGAAACCCGGTCGGAGCCGCCGACCGCACTGCCCGCCAACGGCATCCGCCGCCCGCACTACCTGATCGGGGTGGCCGCCGCCGTACTCGGCGTGCTGGCCGTCGCCTTCGGGGTGAGCTGGCAGCACGCCGCCGGGGACCTGAACGCCCTGCGCGACGATCAGGCCGATCGCGCCCGGGCGGCCGAGGTGGCCCGCGACTACACCCTGCGCTCGCTCACCTACGACTACCGGGAGCTGCCCGCCTTCTTCGACGCGGTGCGCCGCGATGCCTCGGCGGGCCTGACCCAGCGCTACGACGACGTGCACGACACGCTCGCCACCATCATGACCGAGGCGCAGGTGGTCGCCACCGGGAACGTACTCGGCACCTCGGTGGAGGCCACCGGCAACGATCAGTTCGTGGTCACGGTCTTCGCCACCCAGCGCACCCAGAACGTGCAGCAGCCCGAGCCGGTGACCAAACCGAACCTGCTCACCGTGACCGTGGCCGAGTACGACGGCACCTGGCAGGTCGTCGACTACGGACCCAAGGACACCGTGGTCAAGGACGGGACCGCGAAATAGTTCCGCGCCGCGGCCGACCGCCGCAGTCGGGACTCCCACTGCGGCGGCGTCGGCAGATAGTCGAAGCCGCCTACGCGGTGTTCTCCGCCCGGGGATACGAGGCGACCACCGTGTCCGCGATCGCCGCGCAGGCCGGGATCGCCCAGGGCACGGTGTACCGCTACTTCCACAGCAAACGCGAGATCCTGGACCACGTCCTCGATTTCGGCGTCGACAAGCTCATGGAGGCGTGGCAGCCGCAGACCTTCATCGGGGTGGCGGGCAGCGCCGTCGAACTCATCGACGGCGTGCGTGCGGGCGCGGACCGGCTGCACGACCTCATCGAGCGGGAGCCGGAACTGCTGCGGCTGCTGCTGGTCGAAGCCAGTGCCGTCGATCCCGAACTGGCGCGGCGGCTGCTGGGATTGGAGGCGATGGTGGCGGCCTGGGTGGCCGGGGAACTCCAGCGCGGCATGGACGGGGGCTGGCTGCGTCCCGATATCGACGCCGACGTGCTCTCGCACACCATCGTCATGCTCATTCTGCCGGATGTGGTACGCGAACTCCTCGGCACCGGAACGCCGCGCGTGCGCAAGCAGAGCACGGATATGGTGCTGATCATGGTGGAGAAGGCGCTGCGGGTCCGGGCGGTCGACGGATGAGCGCGGACCGGCCCGACCCCGTCGCCCACTCCGCCCGCCGCCGCGCCGAACTGGTGAACGCGGCCTACGCGCTGGTCACCAGCCGGGGTTACCGCGCCATCGGCGTGGACGATGTCGCGAGTCTGGCGGGCGTCAGCCACGGCACCTTCTACAACTACTTCGCCAACAAGCGCGACATCCTGGACGCGGTCATCGACCACTGCTTCGCGGTGATCCGGGAGCGCCTGATGGGTGACGAGCCGACGCCCGCCACCCTCGACGAATTCCGTGCCCGCTACGGCCGCATCGTCGACCGCTGCTACGACCTGGTGGCGAGCGAACCCGGGCTGGTGAACTTCCTACTGCTGGAAGCGAGTTCGATCGACGACCGGGTGCTCGACCGGATCATGCGCAATGCCCAGACCGACGGCGACACCGCAGTGCGGGAGATGGAATACGGCATCGCCCACGGCTATCTGGACGACCGACTGGACACCCGCGTCGGCGGTGAGGTGCTGGTGTCGGTGCTCATGTCGGCGCTGCTGACCGCGGTGCAGGGGGAACGGCACGGCCTGACCCGCGACCGGGTACGCACCCAGCTCACCGACTTCCTCGCCACGGCATTGGGAG
>NZ_JASCXP010000061.1:0-24413 GCF_030010695.1 Nocardia sp. CC201C | reverse complement strand
ACTGGTTCACGATGTGATCGCGGTCGATGCCGACGCCGCCGTGCACGTGCACCACGGTGTGGGCGATGCGGTGGCCCGCGTCGGCCGCCCAGTACTTGGCGGTGTGGATCTCGGCGGCGGCGTCCAGGCCCTCGGCCAGTCGCCAGGCCGCCTGCTGGACGGCCAGGCGCACGCCCTGCACGTCGATGTAGGCGTCGGCGAGGCGCTGCGCCACGGCCTGGAAGCTGCCGATCTTGCGGTTGAACTGCTCACGCTCGCGGGCATATTCGGCCACCAGCTCCAGGCCGCGCTCCACCGTGCCGAGTTGCTGGGCGGCCAGGCCCAGCCAGGCGCGCTCCAGCAGCCAGGTCAGGATCTCCGGCCCCTGCTCCAGGGTGCCCACCAATTCCGCCGGGGCACCGGCAAATTCGACCTCCGCCTCGGGGGAGCGGTCGGTGACCAGCTGGTCGGCGAGGTGCACGGTGGGTTCGGCGGGATCGACCAGGAAGACGGCGGCGCGGCCGTTCACGGTGGCGGGCACCAGGATTCGCACCGCCTGCCGGGCGAAGGGCACCGTGATCTTGACGCCGGACAGCCGCCAGGAGCCGTTCTCGTCGGCGGTGGTGACGGGCGTGGCGGGCTCCCAGTTGCGCTCCTCGCTCAGCGCCACGGTCAGGATGGTCTCGCCGGCTGCGGCGGCCGCGGCGAGTTCGCGCTGCGCCGGGGAGCCGAAGGCGGCCAGTGCGCCCGCACCGAGCGCCACCGACCACAGGTAGGGCACCGCCGCGACCGACTTGCCCAGTTCACGCAGCACGGCCGTCTGCTCCAGCACGCCGAAATCGCTGCCGCCCACCGCTTCCGGCAGTGCCGCGGCCAGGACGCCGGTCTCGGCCAGCGACTTCCACAGCGCCGCGTCGAAGCGCACGGTGTCGTTGCCCTCGGCATCGGTGGTGCGGTCGAGTTCGCGCAGCCGGTCGGCGGTGACCAGCTTGCCGGTCACCTCGGCGGTGAGCCGGGCCAGATCCTGCTGCGCTTCGGTCAGGGTGAAATCCATGGAGGTACCTAGCTTTCGGTCGGCGTTCGCTCAGGGCCGGGAGGAGGAAGCTTGCGTAACCACGGAGGGCCCGTGAACGCCGGGGTGTCGGACACGGCTCTCAACGCGTGGCGGGCGGCTGGCGTAGGGCGGTCATGGCGATGATGTCGCGCTGCACCTCGTTGGTGCCGCCGCCGAAGGTGAGGATCAGGCAGGCGCGGTGCATGCGCTCCAGCCGCCCGCGCAGCTGCGCTCCCGGCGAGTCCTGGCGCAGGTACGCCTGCGGTCCGAGCACCTCCATGAGCAGCCGGTAGGCCTCGGTGGCCAGTTCGGTGCCGTACACCTTGCAGGTGGAGGCGTCCCACGGGCGCGGCGCGGCATCCCCACCCGCGTCGGCCCGGGAGGCGATCTCCCAGTTGAGCAGCTTCAGGTACTCCACCTTGGCGTGCACGCGCGCCAGATTGATCCGCACCCATTCCTGGTCGATGACGCGAGCGCCGGTGGAGGTCTTGGCCTCCCGCGCCCACTCCACTGTCTGCCGCACGGCCAGCGCCAGCGGGGCAGAGGAGGTCAGCGCCACCCGTTCGTGATTGAGCTGGTTGGTGACCAGTGACCAGCCGCCGTTCTCCGGGCCGACCATATCGCTGTGCTTGACCCGCACGTCCTGGTAGTAGGTGGCGCTGGTGTCCGGACCGGCCATGGTGTGCACCGGGGTCCAGGAGAAGCCCTCGGCCGTGGTCGGCACGATGAACATGGAAATGCCCTTGTGTTTCTTGGCATTCGGGTCGGTGCGCGCGGCCAGCCAGATGTAGTCGGCGTAGGCGATGAGGCTGGTCCACATCTTCTGGCCGTTGATGATCCACTCGTCGCCGTCGCGCACGGCGGTGGTGCGCAGCGAGGCCAGATCGGTGCCCGCGCCGGGTTCGGAGTAGCCGATGGAGAAGTGCAGTTCGCCCGCGGCGATCTTGGGCAGGAAGAACTTCTTCTGCTCCTCGGTGCCGTAGTGCATGATGGTCGGCGCGACCGAGTTGATGGTCAGGAACGGCACCGGCGCGCCCGCGATGGCGGCCTCGTCGGTGAAGATCAGCTGATCCATGGTGGAGCGGTCCTGCCCGCCGTACTCCTTGGGCCAGCCCAGCGCCAGCCAGCCGTCGCGTCCCATCTCGGCGACGACCTCGCGGTACACGTTGCCGTGGCCGTACTCGCCGGTCTGGGCCGACAGCGCGTCGCGTCGTTCCGGGGTGATCAGTCGAGCGAAGTACTCGCGCAGTTCGGCGCGCAGCTGTTCCTGCTCGGGCGTATACGCAATGCGCATAGTGCGATGTCCTTTCTGCCGCGCCTGGCGATGCGGCGGGTTCGCGGCCTGGAAGGCTCGCGCCGCGAACCGAGGTGGTGAGGCGATAATTGCACACCAAGTGGAACTTGTTCCAGTATGGGAGCCTGTTCCGGTATTTCCGGGTACCTGGGCAGGGGCTGTCTTGTTAGGCTCGGCCCGTAGTTGTGGCAAAGGAGTTGGCTATGAAGGTCACCGTCGATCTCGACCAGTGCGAGGCGAACGGCATCTGTGTCGGAATCGCCCCCGACGTGTTCGATCTCGATGACGAGGACATCCTGCACATCACCGCCGCCGAGGTGCCCGCCGATCAGGAGGACGATGTTCGCACGGCCGTGGCGCAGTGCCCGAAGGCGGCCCTGAAACTTGTCTGAAACCATCCTTGCTAGCAAGGTGTAACACGTTCTAAAGTCGGCCCGGTGAGCGTTTCTGATGTGAGTCTTGCGGGCCGGGTTGCGATCGTGACCGGCGGCGGCGCCGGATTGGGCCGGGCCGAGGCCCTGGCCCTGGCCGGCGCCGGGGCGTCGGTCGTGGTGAACGATCTCGCCGAGAACGACGCGGTCAACGCTACCCTCGCCGATATCCGGGCACTGGGCGCGAAGGCCGAATTCGTCGCGGGCAGCATCGCCGAGCGTGCCACCGCCGACGCCCTCATCCACACCGCCGACGAAGCCTTCGGCGGGGTGGACATCGTGGTCAACAACGCGGGCATCACCCGGGACCGCATGCTGTTCAACATGTCCGACGAGGATTTCGACGCCGTCGTCGCGGTGCACCTGCGCGGACACTTCCTGCTGACCCGCAATGCGGGCGCCTACTGGCGCGCCAAGTCCAAGGCGGCGGGCGCGCCCGTGTACGGGCGCATTGTCAACACTTCTTCCGAGGCCGGACTGCTCGGTCCGGAGGGGCAGGCGAACTACGGTGCGGCCAAGGCCGGTATCACCGCGCTGACCCTGTCGGCCGCCCGCGCGCTGGCACGTTTCGGCGTGACGGCCAATGCCATCGCCCCGCGGGCGCGCACCGCCATGACGGAGAACGTCTTCTCCGCCGCCCCGCAGGACGGGCCCGATCCACTGTCGCCGGATCATGTCGCCCGCCTGGTGGCCTACCTCGCCTCCCCGGCGGCCGAGCGCGTCTCCGGCCAGCTGTTCGTGGTGTACGGCCCGATGGTCGCCCTGATGGCCGCGCCGGTCGTCGAGCGGCGTTTCGATGCCGAGGGCGAGTGGACCGCGGCGGGACTCGCCGCGACACTCGGCGGGTATTTTGCCGAACGCCCTTCCGGCGCTACCTTTTCGGCGTCGTCGCTGATGGATCTGGACTGAGTTTCCCATAGCGGGGGTTACGTCCGGCCCCCGGTTGATCACACGATCAACTATTGGTAGGAATGGGGTTCAACGGTGTGGGACGCCTCACAAGGGCTGTCTCAGACACGAGAGTGACCCCATAGTGAACAAGTTCTCAAGCGCCTAGCTATCACCGAGAAAAAGAGCTGTTCAATACCTGCGAAAGCCTTACGCAGCGCCAGTGAACGTGTTCTAATCATTCAGCGGGGCGTAGATCACATTCAGATCTCGTGCGCTATAAGCAAGGCAGGGGCAGGAGGAAACGCGGGAATGAACGACGTTCTTGCCGTGCCGTTGCGGGCGGTCGGAGGGTTCTTCGAACTCGCCGGAAGCGTCGCTCGCGCCGCGGTACGGCCCCCATTTCAGCGCCGCGAATTCATCGAACAAGCGTGGTTCGTGGCTCGGGTATCGATCATCCCGACCCTGCTGGTGGCGATTCCGTTCACGGTGCTGGTCAGCTTCACGCTCAACATCCTGCTCCGGGAGATCGGCGCGGCCGACCTCTCCGGCGCGGGTGCGGCCTTCGGGTCCATCACCCAGGTCGGCCCGATGGTCACCGTGCTCATCGTGGCCGGCGCGGGCGCCACCGCCATCTGCGCGGATCTCGGCGCCCGCACCATCCGTGAGGAGATCGACGCCATGCGGGTGCTGGGCATCGATCCCATCCAACGCCTGGTGGTACCGCGCGTGCTCGCCTCGATGTTCGTGGCGGCACTGCTCAACGGCCTCGTCAGCACCATCGGCATCCTCGGGGGCTTCCTGTTCTCGGTCTTCCTCCAGGACGTCAACCCGGGCGCGTTCGTCAACGGCATCACGCTGCTGACACACTTCCCGGAACTCGTCATCTCCGAGGTGAAGGCCACCCTGTTCGGACTCGCGGCCGGACTCGTCGCCTGCTACCTGGGGCTGAACGTGAAGGGCGGCCCCAAGAGCGTGGGCGACGCGGTCAACCAGACCGTCGTCTTCTCCTTCATGGTGTTGTTCGTGGTTAACGTGGTCGTCACCGCGGTCGGCATCAAGTTCACGGCGCGGTGATCTGATGGCGTTCGTGATCGAGTCCAGATTCCCGCGAATCACCAAGCGGGTCAGGCGTGTTGGCGAGGGTATCGACTCCGTCGGCAAACACGCCGTGTTCTACGCGCAGTCGATGGCCTCGGTGCCGCGGGCGCTGGTGCACTACCGCACCGAGACCATTCGGCTCATCGCCGAGATCTCCATGGGCACCGGCGCGCTCGCGGTCATCGGCGGCACCGTCGTGATCGTCGGCTTCCTCACCCTCGCCGCGGGCGGCACCATCGCCGTGCAGGGGTACAGCTCCCTGGGCAATATCGGCGTCGAGGCGCTGACCGGCTTCTTCGCCGCGTTCATCAATGTGCGCATCGCCGCGCCGGTGATCTCGGGCATCGGATTGGCGGCCACCCTGGGCGCGGGCACCACCGCGCAGCTGGGCGCCATGCGCGTCTCCGAGGAGATCGACGCGTTGGAGGTCATGGCGATTCGCCCGGTGCCCTTCCTCGTCGGCACCCGGATGCTCGCGGGCATCATCGCCATCATTCCGCTGTACTCGCTCGCCGTGATCGCCTCCTTCATCGCGAGTCGCTTCGCGACCGTGGTGATCTACGGGCAGTCGGCGGGCGTCTACGACCACTACTTCGAAACCTTCCTGATTCCCAGCGACATTCTGTGGTCGTTCGCGCAGGCGATCTTCATGGCCCTGGCGGTCATGGCGATTCACACCTACTACGGCTTCCACGCCGCGGGTGGGCCGGTCGGCGTGGGAGTCGCGGTCGGCAACGCCGTGCGGGCCTCCCTGGTCGCGGTCGTCACCGTGACGCTGCTGATCTCGCTGGCCATCTACGGCACCTCCGGCAACTTCCATCTCTCCGGGTAGGGCGGCGAATGGGTACGCAAACACGCAAACCACAATCACGGTTCGAAGAGCCGTGGGTGATCCGGCTGTGCGGGCTCGGCATGGTGCTGGGCGTGGTGGCCGTGGTCACCCTCTGCCTGGTCATGTTCGCGGGCGGCTTCGAGAACACCGTCAAGGTCTCCGTCGAATCGCCGCGCAGCGGCCTGGTGCTCGACCCGGACGCCAAGGTCAAGATCCGCGGCGTGGAAATCGGCAAGGTCTCCGGTGTGCACAACACCGCCGACGGCGCGCGCATCGATCTCGAACTCGATCCGGAACAGCTGCGGATGGTGCCCGCCAATGCCGTCGTGGATATCAGGTCCACCACGGTATTCGGCGCGAAATATATCAATTTCATTGCGCCGCAGAATGCTTCGCGGGAATCACTGCAACCCGGCGCAGTGGTGCGAGCGAGTTCGGTTACCGTCGAATTCAATACGCTGTTCCAGCATCTCAATGACGTGCTCGCGAAAATCGAGCCGGAGAAGCTGAATGCCACGTTGCAGGCGGTGGGTTCGGCATTGCAGGGCCGTGGCGAGAAGATCAACCAGCTGCTCGTCGACAGCGAGGCGTTCCTGCGCGACATCAACCCCTCACTGCCCACCCTGCAGGAGGATCTGCGCAAGACCACCCAGGTCACCGGCCTCTACGCCGACACCGTGCCGGATCTGCTGCGCACCACCGACAATCTGGTGGTCACCGGCGGGACGCTGGCCGAGCGGGCCGGGGATCTGGACCTGGTGCTCACCAACATCATCGGACTGGCCGACACCGCCACCCCGATCCTGAACGAGACGGAATCGCCGCTGGTGGAAGCACTTCGACTGCTGCATCCGGCCACAGACACCCTGTACGAGTACCGCACCGCGGTGTCCTGCGTGGTCAACGGCCTCGGCCCGCTGATGCCGCTCTACGGTGAGATCTTCGGCGGCCGGTATCCGGCGGTCTCCATGAACGCCAGCCTCATGCCCGCCGGTGAGCCCTACAAGTACCCGGAGGATCTGCCCAAGGTGAACGCCACCGGCGGACCGCACTGTGAGGACGTCACCGGCTGGGAGACCGGTGACAAGGCCAACTACCTGGTCACCGACACCTCACAGGGGCATGTCTGGCAGCCGCCGACCCAACCGAGCCTCAACGAGGGCACCGTCTTCGAATTGCTGTTCGCCGGATTGCCGGGGGTGAGGTAGCGGTGCGCTTCACACCCCACGCGGTCACGGTCAAGCTCGGCCTGTTCACCCTCGTCATGGTGCTGATCCTGGGCATGCTCGGGATCGTCTTCAGTGAGATGCGGTTCTCCCGCGAGTACGGCTACAAGGCCGTGTTCACCAGCTCGTCGGGCATCCTGCCGGGGGCGAAGGTGCGCATCGCCGGTGTGCCGGTCGGCTCGGTGACCTCGGTGCGGGTCGGCGAGGACAATCTCGCCCATCTCGAATTCGACGTGGACCGCAAGTACCGGCTCTACCAGAGCACCACGGCCGCCATCCGCTACGAGAACCTGGTCGGCGACCGGTATCTGGAGTTGCTGGAGGGCCCCGGCACGGCGGAGGTGATGCGGGAGGGCGCGACCATGGGCACCGACCGCACCAAGCCCGCACTGGATCTGGACATGCTGCTGGGCGGGATGAAGCCCCTGCTGCGCGGCCTGGATCCGGCGCAGGTCAACGACCTCACCGAGGCGCTGCTGCAGATCTTCCAGGGGCAGGGCGGCACACTGGTGTCGCTGCTGAACAGCTCCGGCTCCTTCGCCAAGACGCTGTCCGAGCGAGATGCCCTGATCGGCAGTGTGATCGAGAATCTGAAGACGGTGCTGGCCACCATCGACGATCGTGATCAGGAATTCGCGACCACGCTGGACGAATTGCAGCGGTTGGTCAGCGGGCTGGCCGCGGACAAGGATCCGATCGGGGACGCCATTCCCCGGATCTCCGGGGCGACAGGCGATCTCACCGGGCTGCTCACCCAGGCCCGGCCGGATCTGAAGGAGACCATCAACCAGCTGGGGCGTACCGCCACGAGCATCGACGATCAATCCGGCGATATCGAGTGGATCATCCAGAACCTGCCGGACGCCTACAAGAAGCTGGTTCGCATCGGCTCCTACGGATCGTTCCTGAACATCTACGTCTGCGGCACCGACTTCCTGGTCGACGGCCCCGACGGCAAGCCGCTGTTCCTCAAACTGCCCGGCGCGCAGACCACCGGGAGGTGTGCGAAGTGAACGGACAGCGCTCATCGGTGATCAATGTGGGCATCGTCGGCATCGTGCTGGCGGTGACCATCTCACTGGCCTCGCTCCAGTTCGACCGATTGCCGTTCCTGGCCTCCGGTATTCAGTACACCGCCCATTTCGGTGACGCGGGCGGTCTGGTGCCCGGTGACCAGGTTCAGGTCGCGGGCGTGCGGTCCGGGCGGGTCGAGGACGTGCGGCTGGACGGCGCGAAGGTGCTCGTGCGGTTCAGCATCGACGGCGACATCACGCTGGGCGACCGCACCAGCGCCGCCATCAAGACCAATACGGTGCTCGGTCGCAAATCCCTCGAGGTCACCCCGGCGGGGGACGGCCGCCTGCGCCGGGACGAGCCGATTCCGTTGGAGCGCACCACCTCTCCGTACTCGCTCAACGACGCGCTCGGCGACCTCGCCACCACCGTGCACGGCCTGGACATGGAGCAGGTGAACACCACGCTCGACGCGCTGTCGGCCACCTTCGCCGATACGCCCGCGCCGTTGCGGTCGGCCCTGGACGGCATCACCGCCCTGTCGCGCAGCATCAACACCCGCGACCAGGCGCTGACCGAGCTGCTGAGCAAGGCCCAGGGCGTCACCCAGGTGCTGTCCGATCGAGCCGCCAAGATCAGCGCGCTGCTCGTCGACGGCAATCAGCTGCTCGGCGAGCTGGACGCGCGGCGCACCGCGCTCGGTCAGATGATCCAGTACGTCAACGGATTGGCCCAGCAGCTCAGCGGGTTCGTCAACGACAACGAGGCCCAGCTGCGACCCACGCTGGACCGGCTGAACTCGGTATTGGCGATGCTCCAGCGCAATGAGCAGAACCTCTCCGACGCCCTCGACGCCCTCGGCCCCTACGCGGGCGCACTGGGCGAGCAGGTGGGCGGCGGCCCGTACTTCCAGGCGTACATCTCCAACGCGACCAGCAAGGGGTTGCAGCCGCTGGTCGACGCCCTGGTGTGGCCCGAACATCTGCCCGAGGACCTGCGCTCCTACCTCGACAACAGTCCGCAGCAGCCTCCCGGCCTGTATCCCGCACTGACGGAGCCCGGAAAATGAACGCCCGGAAAATGAACGCACTGAAGAACCTCGGACAGCTGCCCCGGTGGACGTGGGCCGTCGCCCTGGTCGCGCTGATCGCGGTGGTCGGTGTGCTCGCGTACCCGGCGGTGAGCCGGATCGGCAAGACCCAGATCACCGCGTACTTCCCGTCCACCAGCGGCCTCTACGCCGGTGACCAGGTGCGGGTGCTCGGCGTGCGGGTCGGCACCATCGACTCCGTGGATCCGGGCACCGACCGGGTCACGGTGCGGATGACCATCGACCGCGGCGTGGACCTGCCCGCCGACGCCAAGGCCGTCATCGTGTCGCCCTCGCTGGTGTCGGCGCGGTTCATTCAGCTTGCCCCCGCCTACACCGGCGGCGACAAACTGGCCGACGGCGCGACCATCCCGATCGAGCGCACCGCCATTCCGGTGGAGTGGGACGACATCAAGACCGAACTGTCCAGGCTGGCGACGACCCTCGGCCCGGTGGGCGATGACGAACAGGGTTCCTTCGGTCGATTCGTCGACACCGCCGCCGACAATCTCGACGGCAACGGTGAGGCGTTCCGCGACACCCTGCGGGAGCTGTCCAGCGCGCTGACCACGCTGTCCGACGGCCGCACCGACCTGTTCGCCACCATTCGCAATTTGCAGCAGTTCGTGGACGTGCTCTCCAAGAGCAACGACCAGATCGTGCAGTTCGGCGGGCGGCTCGCCTCGGTGTCCTCGGTGCTGGCCGGAGTGTCCACCGATCTCGGTGCGGGACTGGAGAATCTGGATATCGCGGTCGCGGATGTGCAGCGCTTCATCGACGCCCGCGGCGGCGCGCTGACCGAGAGCGTGCAGCGGCTCAGCGAGGTGACCCAGCTGCTGGTGGACAAGCGGCCCGAGGTGGAGCGCGTGCTGCACTCCGGCCCCACCGCCCTGGTGAACTTCTATCAGATCTACAAGCCCGCCCAGGGGTCGCTGACCGGCTATCCGGTGCTCACCAACTTCGCCGACCCGATCAGCTTCCTCTGCGGGTCGATCGAGGCGCTGGAGACCAACGACTCCGACAAGAGCGCGGACCTGTGCGCCACCATGCTCGGCCCGGTGCTGAACAGCATGGCCATGAACTATCCGCCGCTCATGCTCAGCACGCCGACCAATGCGACCGCCTATCCGGAGCAGCTGGTGTACAGCACACCGGAGGTCGCGGCCGCGGCCGGCGGCGTCACGGTGCCGGGCAGCATCGCCGAACTGGCCGTTCCGGGAGGCAACTGATGAAAGCTGTGTTGGCTTTGCTCTCCGCTCCGGTCAGTCCAGAACCGAGACGTGCCACACACCTCGCCCGCACCCGGGTGGCGGGCATGGCGATCGGTATCGCGATCGCGTTGGGCGCCACCGGATGTCAGTGGGACGGCCTCAACTCGTTGCCGATGCCGGGCGCGGAGGGCACCGGTGCGGGGGCGTGGCAAGTCAAGATCCAGATGCCGAATGTCACGACGCTGACCCGCAATTCGCCGGTTCGCGTCCATGACGTCGCGGTCGGCTCGGTGACCGGTATCGAGGTGGAGGGCTGGCACGCGCTGGTCACCGTGAGCCTCGAACCGGATGTGAAGCTGCCCGCGAACGCCACGGCCAAGATCGGCCAGACCAGCCTGCTCGGCAGTAACCACCTCGAACTGGCCGCGCCCACCGATGTTCCGGCACAGGGCGAACTGCGGCCCGGCGATGTCATCCCGCTGGAGCGGGCGGGTGCGTACCCGACCACCGAGCAGACGCTGTCCTCCCTCTCGGTGGTGCTCAACGGCGGCGGCATCAGCCAGTTGGAGACCATCACCAAGGAACTGAACACCGCGCTGAGCACCGACACCGAGGCCATCCGCGAACTGCTGCCGCAGCTGAACACCCTCGTCACCACGCTCGACGCGCAGACCAACGACATCATCGCGGCCATGGGCGGACTGGATCGGTTCTCCGGAATCCTGGCGCAGCAACAGGATCGGGTGGTCGCGGCCATCGAGAACATCCATCCGGCGCTGACCGTGCTCGCCGACCGCCGGGAGAACATCACCCGTGCGCTGACCGCGCTCGGCGGGCTCAGCGACGTGGTGTCGCGCATCGTGGACAACGGCGGCGATCACCTCACCGCCGAACTGGCCAACCTCTGGCCGCTGCTGCAGGAGATCGCCAATACCGGAACGAATCTCAGTGCGGCGCTGGACATGCTGCTCACCTTCCCGTTCTCGCTGAAGAACCTGGACGGCGCGGTGCGCGGCGACTACCTCAACGTGAAGATCACCTACGATCTCACCGCCGCGCGCCTGAGCAAGAACTTCCTCACCGGAACGCCGCTCGGTCCGCGCTTCGGCGGCGTCGAAGGAGCGCTCGGCCAGCTGGGCGGCACCCCCGGTGAGCCGGTCGATCCGCGGACCGCGCCACTGAACCCCCGGCCGGAGTCGCAGGCACCCGAGCCGAGTATTCCCGGGCTGCCGCCGATTCCGGGGCTGCCCGCGATTCCGGGACTCACCGTGCCGCAGGGGAGTGGACAGTGAAACTCACGCGCTTCGTCAAGATCCAGCTGGTCATCTTCTCGGTGCTGACGGTTATCGGCATCACCGTGATGAGCGGTACGTACGTGCAGCTGCCCGCCATGTTCGGCATCGGCCGCTACGACGTCACGGTGCGACTCGCCGCCACCGGTGGACTCTACGAGAACGCCAATGTCACCTATCGCGGTACCACCGTCGGCAAGGTGACGGCGGTGCGCCTGACGCCGGAGGGTGTCGACGCCGAACTCTCCATCGACAGCGACTACAAGATCCCTTCCGACGTGGACGCCTGGGTGCGCAGTGTGTCGGCGGTCGGCGAGCAGTATGTGGACCTGCTCCCGGTCGACAACGGCACGGGCGGCAACCTCTCCGACGGTTCGGTCATCCCGGTGGAGCGGACCAAGCTACCGCAGGATGTCGGCTCCCTGCTCGAACAGACCGACCGACTGCTGAACAGTGTCGCGGACACCAAACTGCGGCAGGTCATCGACGACGCCTTCCTGGCATTCGACGGTGCCGGTCCGGATCTGCAGCGCTTCCTCGACTCCGCGTCCCTGCTCGTCCAGGAGGCGCGGAACAACTCCGAGGCCACCAAGGCCCTGATCGATCAGATCGGGCCGCTGCTGGACACCCAGATCGAATCCGATGCGGCGATCCGGTCGTGGACCGCGGATCTGGCCACACTGACCGATCAACTGCGCGAACACGATCCGGCGCTGCGCAATGTGCTCAGCAAGACGCCGGGCGCCGCCGGCAGCGCCACCCGACTGTTCCAGGACCTGAATCCGACGCTGCCGCTGCTCGCGCGCAATCTGGCCAGCGTCGGCCAGGTCAGCTACGTCTACGATCCGGGCATCGAACAGCTGCTGGTCGTTTTCCCGCCGCTGGTCGGAGCGCTGCTGACGATCGCGCTCAACGGTCCGCTGGAGTACGGGGCCATGGTCGACTTCATGGTCAGCGTCAATGACCCGCAGGGCTGCACCACCGGCTTCCTCCCCGCCGATCAGCGGCGTTCGGCCGCACTGCGGGATGTGCCGGACACCCCGGGCGGCCTGTACTGCAAGGTCTCGCAGGACGCGCCGTTCGCGGTGCGCGGCATTCGCAATACGCCCTGTATGGAGGTGCCGGGCAAGCGCGCGCCCACGCCGGAACTCTGCCGGGATCCGCAGGGGTTCGTGCCGCTGGGCGACAATCCGCCGTTCGGGCCGCCGAATCCGGTGGCGCCGTCCGGCGATACCGGCGGTGAGCAGCCACAGGGCGGTGCGCCCGGCGCTCCGGCCGGTGCGACCCAACCGGCGTCGGTCGAGACGCGGTCCTACGATCCGCGTACCGGGACCGTGCTCGGACCCGACGGCCGCATGTACCGTCAGGCCAATATCGGACCGGACGGCTCCGGGGTGATCCCGACGAGTCTGACAGCGATGGTGCAGGAGCAGATGCGATGAGTGATACCGGTGGGGTGACGAACCGAAACCGGCGGCGCGCGGTGCGCTCGGAGGGGCCGCCGCCGGAAGCGGGGGCCGACACCTCACGGGTGCACCGGGCCACCGTTTCGGCAGCGGCCGGGGCCGACGAGGTGACGGCCACGCCGCCCACCGTCGAACTCGGCAAGCACGAGGAGGCCGGGGCCACCGAGCCGGTGGCGCGCGACGAGCCGAGCGAGTCGGCCGCGGCGTCGGTGGAACTCGGTAAACCGGCGGCCGCCGAGCCGGTGCGGCTGGGGCAACGGATAGAGCCCGGCGCACGGACGGAACCGGACGTCGCCGAGCCGGTGCGGCTCGACGACGCTGTGGACAGCAGTGCGGCCGAGCGGATTCCGCAGCCGCCCGCCGCAGCCGCCGTGCCTGCCCCGGTTCCTCCCGCACCGCCGACCGGCGATCCTGTCACATCCGATCCTGTCACATCCGAGGCCGTCACATCCGAGGCCGTCGTGTCCGAGGGGCCCGCAGCTCCTTCGGCCGCGGGCATCGGCTGGCAGCGGATCGTGGCGGTGGCCGCGGTGCTGCTGGCGGTGGCGCTCATGGGCGGCACCGGCTACCTGGTGCACCTGCGCGGTGAGATCGCCGCGGAGAACGCCTTGCGCGCCGACTACGTGCAGACGGCCAAGCAGGCCATGCTCAACATCACCAATATCAGCGCCGAGACCGCGTCCGACGACATCAAGCGGGTGCTCGAGGTGACCTCGGGTGAGCTGGCCGCCGAATACGAGCAGCGCAAGGACGATTACGCCGGAATCGTGCAGAAGGCGGAGGTGCGCGCCAAGGGCGAGGTCATCGACGCCGCCATCGAAAGCTCCGACGACCACTCCGCGATCGTGCTGGTGGCCGTCAAGCAGACCCTCACCAACGCCGGTGCGGAAGGTCCGCAGCAGCGGCAGTTCCGGTTCCGGGTGACCATCACCCACACCGAGCGAGGTCTGGCCGCGACGCAGATGGAGATGGTGATATGACCGCGCGACTTGTCGACCGCTTCCTGTTGACCGGAGCCTGCCTGCTGCTCGTCGCCGCCATGGTGGTCGGCTCCTGGGTGGGCTACGCATATCGGCAGGATCAGCGGGCCGAACAGGCCAGGGAGGATTCGCTGGTCGTTGCCCGCCGCGCCGTGGAGGGCATGTTCGGCTACAACTTCAACACCATCGACACCCAGATGGCCAAGGTCAGCGAGGATATGACCGAGGACTTCAAGGCCGACTGGAAGAACGTGACCGAAACCGTCCTCGCGCCCGGCGCGAAGGAGAAGGAACTCGTGGTGCAGGCCACCGTGACCGGCAGCGGCGTGATCAGTGCCGAGGCCGATCACACCGAGGTCATGATCTTCCTGAACCAGCGCAGCACCGGCAAGGACCCCGCCAAGGGCACCTACGACGCCAGCCGCCTGAAGGTGCGACTGGACCGCGAGGGGGGTCGCTGGCTGGTGGCGGACGTCGACCCCATCTAGAGTGCTGAGGTCAGCGAAAGACCTTAGGACTCAGGAAGATCGCGTGGGCACGACACAACAGCCGCAGTGGACCGCGGCCGACATACCGGATCTGCACGGCCGCGTCGCCGTCGTCACCGGAGCCAGCGCCGGAATCGGCGTGGCCACGGCCTTCCTGCTCGCCGACAGCGGGGCGCACGTGGTACTGGCCTGCCGCAACCTCGAAAAAGCGGAATTGGTGGCCGATTCCATTCGTGTCGGCGCACCCGACGCCGAATTGTCGCTGGTGGAACTGGATCTCGCCGCGCAGGCATCGGTGCATGCGGCGGCGCGACAGCTTCGCGACCGTTTCACGCACATCGATCTGCTGATCAACAACGCGGGCACCGCGGTGATGCGGCCGGAGCGTACCGTCGACGATTTCGAAACCACCATCGCCACCAACCATCTCGGCCACTTCGCGCTCACCGGCCTGCTGCTCGACCGCCTGCTGGCCGCACCCGACGCCCGGGTCGTCTCGGTCACCAGCGGCGCGTTCGGCAAGACCATGGACACCGTGGACGTCGACGACCTGTTCTTCGAGCGCCGCGACTACCGGGGCCTGCACGCCTACGCGCAGTCCAAACTGGCGGTGCAGCTCTTCATCGCCGAGCTGCAGCGCCGCCTCAACGGCACCGACGCCAGGCTGGTCGCGACGATGGCCAATCCCGGTATCGCCCAATCCGATTTCGAACAGAACCTGGGCCCGGTCGTCCGCTTCCTGTCCCGCCCGGCTTTCAAGTGGTTCTTCGACTCGCTGAAGCAGACCCCCGAAATGGGCGCGCTGCCCACCGTGCGCGCGGCCGTCGACCCGAGCGTGCGCGGCGGTGAGTTCTTCGGCCCCACGGGGCGTTTCAAAGGCTATCCGGTCCGCAAGGCGCCGACCCCCGGAGCCGACGATCCGGAACTCGCGGCGCGGCTGTGGGAGAAGTCCGAGCAACTCACCGGCGTCAGCTTCCGCTTCACCGAGCCGGTCGGCGATCTGGAGGCAGGTCACTCCCTCCGGTAGCGGCACGCCACCTCATGGAACGCCTGCTTGGGTGTCCAGCCGCCGACCGCGCCGTCGGCGAATTTCACGACGCCGAATCCCGCTCGGTCGAGATCGAAGCGGGGATCGGTGCTGTGTGGGAAGTCGGGCATGGCGAACGTGAACACGAAACAGCCGTGCACACCGCTGGTTTCGTACAGGCCGATCAGATCGCCCAGATAGCCTGCCTGTATACGTTCGTCGCGCGGATGCTCGCCGCGGATATGCGGTCGATCGCTGAACCAGCGGACGATCCGGAACGATCCCGCGCCCCGGCGGTCCGCACCTTCGAAAGCGCCGCAACCGAACTCGGTGATGACAACCGGCTTCTCGTTGTCGGCCACCAGTTCTCGGACGCGTCGCGCGTAGCGGTCGGGATCGTGCCCGGATCGGTAGAGATTGACGCCGACCACATCGAATCGCGACCAGTCCAGGTCCTCCCACCCCGCCGCCGCGTACCCGACCGGCCCCTCGAACCGCTCCCGAGCCGTTCGCACGGCCCGTTCCAACAGTGCGTCCAGCCGCCTTGTCGCCCGCCGCCGAAACACCCCGTACGCGCGCACGATCAGCATGAGCCGCGCGTACGACCACCATCCGGGCACCATCCCCGGCGCGGTATGGGTGAATTCACTGCCCACCAGCAGCGTCACCCGCCCCGGATACCGCCCCCGTAGTTCTTCGGCTCCCGTCGCGAGCTCACCCAGCCGTCCGCACACCTCCCGCCACGGCCGGTCGCTCACCTGTGGGCGTATCCACACCTCGAGTCCGATCTCGAGTGCGTCCTCCGCCGCCCCGAGCATCCGCACCCTATCGGCACCGATCAGCATCACCGCCGTGCAGTGCAATTCCGCGTGGATCACCTCCAAATCCGCTCGTGCGGCCTCCGCCGGAACGCCGTCGACCAGGTACGAGATTCCACGAATGGTCAGCACGCGGCCCATTGTCGCGGAAAGTACTCGGCTTCGATCACAGCGGTTCCTGACTACGGGGCGAGGCGTGTCGCATCGGCGAAGGACTGTTCCACAACCCGCACGAAGGCATGATGCAGGATGCCGCGTCGGTTGGGGTCGATTCGGTGCGTGGATGACGAATGTCCCTCGCCGTAGGCGGTGAACGCCGAAACGAACAGCACCTCATCGAGTTTGAGGATCCGCCACACCGGAATCCGGTCATAGGTGTACAGCTCGACCGAGTGGTTCGACCGAGCGAGTTCCCTGAGGCGGGCGATGGACAGGTTGATGCCCGCCGAGAAGCACTCGGGTGACTCGCCGATTTCCTCGGCGCGAAATCGCGCAGCTTCACAATCGGGGTCCAGGAGTAGGACACGAAGTCTCACATCCGACGACAAAGCCTCCCGAAGCAGCGAATCATTCAAGCCGAGTATTCCGAGCCCGCGTACCGCCATGACATCGATGGCGGTGGCCTGCGCGGCGAGTTCGCGAATATCCGCGCTGGCATCTGCCTGCGAGCGGTACGTGACGCTGATTTCGGTGAGATCGGGTATGACGGGCATTCTCGGGGCCAGCCCGAGTGCGATTCGCGCGCTGTCGGGCATCGGGGTCCAAGCGGCCGATCAGATGCTCGCGGACGTGGCGAAGGCTACTGGGGTACAGGGGTCCTGAGACCCGCACCCCGGGCGGAGGCCGGATCGAACCGGGTGCGGCGCCGGTTTGGCGTATCGGGTCCGGAACGCGGCGTGCCGGACCCTCCGGAAACCGTCACCGCCGGTCATAGGCTCCAACGCGTGACGTACAGCATCCTCGCCATCTCCGGCAGCCTGAGCGTGGGCTCGCACAATACGGCGCTGCTGCGCACGGCGCAGCGGCTCGGCACCGACCTGGATATCGAGATCTACGAGGGCCTGCGCGACATCCCGCCCTACGATCTGGATTTCGACGACCCGTACCGGCGTCCGGCGGTGGTGACCGACCTGCGCCGCCGGATCACCGAGGCGGACGGACTCCTCATCGCCACACCGGAGTTCAATCATTCGATGCCCGGGGTGCTCAAGAACGCCATCGACTGGGTCAGCACCGACTGGGCCGAGGTCGAGGGCCGCCCGCTGCTGCGCAAACCGATCGCCATCATGGGCGCGTCACCGAGCCGTTTCGGTTCCGTGCGCGCCCAGCTCGCCCTGCGCCAGGTGCTGCTCCAGACGCGCAGCGATGTCGTGGTCACACCGCAGGTGATCATCGACAATGCCCACGAGCGCTTCGACGACGACGGCAATCCGACCGATCGGACCACGGTGGATCTGCTCGCGAACCTGCTGACGGCGCTGGCCGACAAGATCGACCGCGCCCACCGCCCGCAGCCGGTGGGCTGAGCCCCATCGGGAACCGAACCGCCGCGCTCAGCGGCGCGGTGCCGGATCCACGTCGTCGTCGGACAGCAGGGCGCTGCCCGCCACGCGGTCCTGAGCCAGGGCGTCGAGGAAGGCGCGGGCCCAGCGGTCGACATCGTGGGTGAGGACCTGGCGGCGCATGGAGCGCATCCGGCGGCGGCGGGCGTCGCGGTCGTCGTTCACCGCGGCGAGGATGGCCTCCTTGACGCTTTCCAGATCGTGCGGGTTGCACAGGTACGCCTGGCGCAATTCGGCTGCCGCGCCGGTGAACTCGCTCAACACCAGCGCGCCGTTCAGGCCGCCCTGGCAGGCCACGTACTCCTTGGCCACCAGGTTCATGCCGTCGCGCAGCGGCGTCACCACCATGACGTCGGCGGCCACGAAGAACGAGATCAGCTCCTCGCGCGGAATCGGGCGGTGCAGGTAGTGCACCACCGGGTGACCCACCCGGGCGAACTCGCCGTTGATGCGACCCACCTGGCGTTCGATATCGCCGCGCATCTGGATGTAGGACTCCACCCGCTCCCGGCTCGGGGTGGCCAGCTGCACCATGACCAGCTCGGCGGGGTCGATCTTCCCCTCGTGCAGCAGCTCCTCCAGCGCGGCGAGGCGGATATCGATGCCCTTGGTGTAGTCCAGGCGGTCCACGCCGAGCAGGACGGTCTTCGGATCACCCAGTTCCGCACGGATCTTCGCGGCCCGTTCGCGTACCGAGCGGCGACGCGAGTGCTCGTCCAGCTCCGCCGAGGCGATGGAGATGGGGAACGCGCCGACCCGCACGGTGCGGAAACCCACCTGCACCACACCCATTTTCGAGCGCACGCCGACGGTGCCGCGGGACGTCGGCTGGCCCGCGAGACGGCGCGCCAGATACAGGAAGTTCTGCGCGCCACCGGGCAGATGGAAGCCGATGAGATCCGCGCCGAGCAGCCCCTCCACGATCTCGGTGCGCCAGGGCATCTGCATGAACAGTTCCACCGGCGGGAACGGAATGTGCAGGAAGAAGCCGATGGTCAGATCCGGACGCAGCATGCGCAGCATCTTCGGCACCAGTTGCAGCTGGTAGTCCTGCACCCATACCGTCGCGCCCTCCGCCGCCACCTTCGCGGTGTGCTCGGCGAAGCGGCGGTTCACCTGGACGTAGGCCTGCCACCACTGGCGGTCGTACACCGGCCGCACGATCACGTCGTGGTACAGCGGCCACAGCGTGGCATTGGAGAAGCCCTCGTAGTAGTCGGCCACCTCCTCGGCCGACAGCGGCACCGGGAACAGGTCCAACCCGTCCTCGGTGATCGGGTCCACCTCCACGTCCGGAACACCGGCCCAGCCGACCCAGGCGCCCTTGTTGTTGCGCAGCACGGGCTCCAGCGCCGTCACCAGGCCGCCCGGACTGCGCTTCCAGCGGGTGGTGCCGTCCGGAAGGCGTTCCAGGTCGACCGGCAGCCGATTCGCGACGACCACGAATCCGGAACCGGCACCCTCATCGGGAATGAGCGCCCCCGGGCCACGGTAGGCCGCGGGGACACCGTCGAACTCGTCGGGCTCGGTGTCCGGATCGTGCTGGGAGTCGTCGGTCTGATTCATCGGTCCACTCGATTCCTTTGCCCGTCGCAGGGAGCCCGTTGTAGTTGTCGGTAGTCGAACCCGCCTCAGTCGGCCCGGTTGCTCGGGCCGATGCCGAGCATCGACAGCAGCATGCGGCATTCGTCGGCGTCCGCGGCGTAGGCGGCCACGACGCGCTGAGCCTGACGGGCGGTTTCGTCGGCGAGCGGCTCGAGATCGTCGTCCGCGATGTCGTTGGCGCTGCTCTTCGCGGCCATCATCGTGTCCTCTCGGATGTCTGTGCACAGGTTATGAGGTGTCCATGGTATCCGCACCTCGGAGGTGAACCGTCCGCTCGGTGCAGATGGGGCTCCGAAGGCCGGTGGTGAGAAACGTCGCGCGCCCCGCGGGCTATACGGTGGAGGTGCAGACGACAGGCGAATGCACGAGTCAAGGTGATGAAGGGGTCGATGTCCATGCCGTTGGCCACGGTGAACGGAATTTCGCTGAACTACCAGGTCAAGGGCGACCGCGCCAAGGGCACCGACGTCAAGGGCGGGGGCCCGCTGGTCGTCATGATCATGGGCACCGGCAGCCCGGGGCGGGTGTGGGAGCTGCATCAGACGCCCGCACTGGTGGCCGCCGGGTACCGGGTGTGCACCTTCGACAATCGTGGCATCGCCCCGTCCTTCGAGGCCGCCGACGGCATGACCATCGACGATCTGGTGCGTGACACCGCGGCGCTCATCGAATTCCTGGACGAGGGTCCGGCACTGGTCGCGGGTACCTCCATGGGCGCGCGCGTCGCCCAGGAACTCGCGCTCGCCCGCCCCGAACTGGTGCGCAAGGCCGTGTTCATGGCGGGGCACGGTCGGCTCGACCAGTTCCAGAAGACGCTGTCGCTGGGCGAGCACGAACTCGACGCCAGCGGGGTCACGCTGCCCGCCAAGTACGACGCCGCCCTCACCGCCGTCATGAACCTCTCCCCGGCCACCATGGCGGATCCGAACGCCGCCCGTGACTGGCTGGACCTGTTCGAGTTCACCGGCGGCCCGGTCTCGCCCGGCGTGCGCGCCCAGCGCCGCATGGACCACGACTTCGACCGCCTGGCCGCCTACCGGGCCATTACGGTGCCGTGCCTGTCCATTGGTTTCGCCGATGACCGAATGATCCCCCCGTACCTGTCCCGCGAGGTCGCCGAGGCCATCCCGGGCGCGCGCTACCAGGAAGTTCCCGATGCCGGGCACTTCGGCTACCTGGAGCGTCCGGAGGCCGTGAACAAGATCCTGCTCGATTTCTTCGCGGCATGAAGGTAACCGCCAACGCGTAACGCTCGCCTTGCTAGGGTCGAATCAACGTCGGGGGTTCGTTCGACGCTCGTGGCTGACAACCGAGCGGAGCGCGTTCCACCAGCGTTCCCGTACACAGCGCCAGTATCCAGTGAGGTGAAATGAGCACCAATCCCTTCGACGACGAAGACGGCCGGTTCTTCGTCCTGGTCAACGACGAGGAACAGCACTCCCTGTGGCCGGCTTTCGCCGAGGTCCCGGCCGGGTGGCGAGTCGTGTTCGGCGAGGACAGCCGCGCCGCCTGCGTCGAGTATGTCGAGAAGAACTGGACGGATATGCGTCCGAAGAGCCTGCGCGACGCCATGGCGGCCGATGACGCGGCCCGTCAGGCCACTAAGTCCTGACAGTCGGCGAACAGCCACGGCGGCGCTCGCACCGAGCGCCGCACCATGAGGGATACAGGGTTACCCGCGCAGAAACGGTTGAACCGGATGCGGCCGCATGACACTTCGGGTGGCATGCGGCCGGTTCGGTAGCCGTTCCCGCCCTTGGGTATCCCAGCTGGAACCGGTTTCCGCGCAGCCGGTCCATCCAGTTATGATGTCCCCGCTTTCCCGCCTCCTTAGCTCAGTGGTAGAGCACCGCTCTTGTAAAGCGAAGGTCGTCGGTTCAATCCCGACAGGGGGCTCCAAACAGCCAGTGGGCGACACGGTGACGTCACTCTCGAAGTCACTGCTCAGCCCAGAACTGGTTGAGTCGGGATACCGCTTGGTCTTTGGTCATGGTTTCGATCTCCTCCGGCGACAGGTGAACCAAGCGGATCAACTTCTCGACCACGCCGAGTGGAATCGGTTCCCTGTCCGGAATGGCCACTGCCTCCCGCATGCGCATCGGTCGGGTCTGGTCGTTGACACACGCCCAGAACTCGGCCTCGGTGACCTGCAGCTGTTCCTTCAGGATCTGGCACCAGAGCTTGGGTCCGTAGTCGGTGTTGTCCATGGGGCGCGAGATGCGGGTACGCAGCACACGGCCATCGGGCAACAGCAGCTCCCACGTGCTGTGGTGCCCGACTACCCCGCCTCTGGCGTTGCGAACGCGCTCCCACTTGTCGTTGCGGCAGAACGTCTCATGGGCCTTCTTGTTGCCCGGCGGGTATTGCGTCATTGCTCGGCCGCCGTCAACCATTCTCTCAGCTGGTCGTCGGTGGATAGCTCCACGAACTGTACGAAGTCGACGTTGTCGCGATGGTTGAGCGCCGCGTGGAGATGGTCCTGCCAATCGGCGGCATATTCGCGCATGGCTTCGATGAGAGCGTTGACCGCCGTCTCGAAGTCGGCCTCCTCCACGGCCAGTGGCAGGCCCGGGAGGTAGGCGACCCAGTTGCCGTTCTCCCGAACGACCTGCGCTTCATGCGGGCGGATGGTGTGCGCGAGGAGCCAACGCAGTCGGCCGACCTCCACGAGCGCGGAATCCTTCCCCTTTCGGGTGACAACGGCGACGTTGCCGTTCTCGGCAGTGGTCAGCATCTGGCTGAAGTTCTCGCGGGCGCTGTTCATCGAGGTATACCGACTGACGGACGTGATCCGGTCGACGGTCGTCATCGATGTCTCTCCCTCTGCTGGTGCTCAACTATGTACATCATGTACATGATGTACATAGTTTATCTGAACCTATCGGAACGAGGCGCCGAACCGTTCCCAGGAAACTCCCAGCCGACGTCCAGGGAGTTCCGGGGTGGGCGGCGGACGATGATCACATGACAGGTGTGCCCGCGCAGCGTGAACCCGAGGCTCGGATTCTCGTCGTCGACGATGAGCCGATGATCGTCGAACTGTTGACGGTGAGTCTGCGGTTTCAGGGGTTCGAGGTGGCGAGTGCGGGCAGCGGCAGCGCGGGGCTGGACCGGGCCCGGACGTTTCGGCCGGATGCGCTGATCGTGGATGTGATGATGCCGGGGATGGACGGGTTCGGCCTGCTGCGGCGGCTGCGGGCCGACGGGATCGACGCGCCGGTGCTGTTCCTGACCGCGCGCGACGATATCGAGGACAAGCTCACCGGACTGACGCTGGGAGCCGACGACTATGTCACCAAGCCGTTCAGTCTCGAAGAGGTGGTGGCGCGGCTGCGGGTGATCCTGCGCCGTGCGGGCCACACCGCGCCGGAGCGGAAGTCCGCGCGGATTCGGTTCGCCGATATCGAACTCGACGACGACACCCATGAGGTGTGGAAGGCGGGGGAGCCGGTCGCCCTGTCGCCCACCGAGTTCACGCTGCTGCGGTACTTCATGGTCAATGCGGGGACCGTGCTCAGCAAGCCGCGCATTCTGGATCACGTGTGGCGCTACGACTTCGGCGGTGAGGTCGGGGTGGTGGAGACGTACGTGTCCTACCTGCGCAAGAAGGTGGACAACGGGCCGGAGCGGCTCATTCACACGCTGCGCGGCGTCGGCTACGTGATGCGGGAATCGAGCAGCCGGTCGGGTGCGCGATGAACGCTGTGCGGCAGCGGGTTTCGCACCGGCTCGCCGCGGTGCCGCTGCGCACCACGCTCACCCTGGCGCTGGTGCTGGTGGCGGCACTGGGACTGCTGATCTCGGGGGTGGCGGTCACCTCGGCCATGCGCGGGGTGCTCGTCGAACGGCTCGACCGGCAGTTGGACGAGGCGGTGCACACCTGGGCGCGGCCCGGTGCGCCGCGACCGGATACCCCGCCGCCGGTGCGACCGGACCGGAATTCGCCGCCGCAACTGTTCTATGTGCGGGTCTTTGATCCGCACGGAAACCTGCTGCTGCACGGCGATTCCGGATCCCACGAGCCCGATGTGCCCGCGGATATGGGCCGCGGGCCGATCACCGTCGGCTCGGTGGGCGACGCCGCGGTGACATGGCGGGTGCTGCGGTGGTCGGGGCCGTCGGGTACCAGCACCGTCGCGCTGCCGCTGGAACAGACCGAGTCCTTCATCGATCGGCTCATCGTGCTCCAGGCCGTGATCGGTGTGCTGGTGCTGGCGGTGCTGGCGGTGGTCGCGCGACTGGTCATCCGGCGCAGTCTCCGCCCGCTGCGCGGGGTGGAGGAGACCGCCGCCGCCATCGCCGCCGGTGACCTGCACCGCCGAGTCCCGGTGCGCGGCACCGACACCGAGGTCGATCACCTCTCGCGCTCACTGAACGGCATGCTCACCCAGATCCAGCAGGCGTTCGCGGCCACCGAGGCGTCGGAGGAGGCGGCGCGGCGCTCGGAGGCCAGGATGCGCCGGTTCGTGGCCGACGCCAGCCATGAGCTGCGCACCCCGCTCACCACCATCCAGGGCTTCTCGGAGCTGTATCGGCAAGGGGCCGTGACTGATCCGGCGGTGTTCATGGACCGCATCGAACACGAGTCCAAGCGGATGGGGCTGCTGGTGGAGGACCTGCTCATGCTGGCGCGTCTGGACGCGCAGCGCCCGGTGGAGCGGCGGCCGGTGGATCTGCTGGCCCTGGCCAGCGATGTCGTGCACGCCGCGCGGTCGGTGGACGCCGCGCGGCGGCCGGACGGTCCGGCGCGGCCGATCGAACTCGAGATCGTCGACGGCACCGGCACCGTGGAGGTGTCCGGGGACGAGGCGCGGCTGCGGCAGGTGTTCACGAATCTGGTGCACAACGCGCTGGTGCACACGCCGCCGGAGGCGGCGGTGACCGTGCGCCTCACCCCGGCCGCGGACGCGGTACTGCTGGCGGTGGCCGACACCGGTCCCGGGCTGGAACCGGAGCAGGCCGAGCGGGTGTTCGAGCGGTTCTATCGCGCCGATGCCTCGCGCAGCCGGGAGAGCGGCGGCAGCGGGCTGGGGCTGTCCATCGTGCAGGCGCTGG
>NZ_JASCXP010000060.1:0-24456 GCF_030010695.1 Nocardia sp. CC201C | reverse complement strand
GGTTTCCAGGGGCGCGACCGGTTGCGGAGCGGGAGCGTCGGCCGTGACGGGTTGCTGGGGTGCGCCGGTGCGCCCGAGCGCGGTGTCCGGCTGGGGCGCACCGCCGAGCGCGGTGTCCGGCTGGGGCGCACCGCCGAGCGTGGTGTCCGGCTCGGGCCCAGCGCCGAGCACGGTGTCCGGCTCGTCCGATGCCGATGCGTTCGCCGTGTCCGGGGTTATCGCGGCCGGTTCCGGCGCGGTCGCCGCGGCGGGTGCCGGATAGCGGGTCAGCCGCACGCCGACCTCGCCGAGTTCGGTGTCGGAGAGCGTGAGGGTGAGCTCACCGCTCCTGGTGTCGAGCTCGGTGTGCAGTCGGGTGGTGCCGGCCGGTCCGAGGTCGATCCCATCGCCGCGGGTGGCGGGCAGCACCAGATCGGCGACGGTGCCGAAGACATTGGTGTCCACCGTGATGGCGACCGAATTGCGTGGGTTTGGGACGACCTGCGCCCCCACGAAGGTGTCGCCCACGCGAATGCGTCCGGCCAGGCCGGGCGCATCCGCAGGTTGCTGGCCGGAGGTCAGGATGCTGGGGCGCGCGGCCGCCACCGCCGACTGGGTCGGCGAGTCGGTCAGCGGACCGAAAAGCGAAGCGAGCTCGATCTTTTCGGCAATGGGTGTGACCACCGGGCGTTCCGGCAGCCCCGGGACGGTCCCGGTGCCCCCGCGAGGATGCGGCGGTGCGGGTGGTGCGGCGATGACAGGGTCGGGACGCTGTGCCCCGGGTAGCTCATTGGCGATATAGGTGCCCGCGGCGACGGTGAGGCCGATGCTGGCCATGCCCGCGCCGACGACGGCGGTGTGGCGGAGGATCTGTGCGGCGCGCCGAGTGTTACTGGTAGCCGCGCCCCGCGTCGCCGGATCGTGCGACATCTGGTGCGGTCCTTTCCATTTCCCCTCGTCCCCCTGCTCCCCTGCGGCGTACGACCCGCACCGTTGAAAGTCGTACGCCCGTCCAGGTTACGGTGCCGTCGGGTTACACATGTCCCTCGTGAGAGCAGGATCACAGCTCGGCAACTGAACGCATTAGTGCGTTTCCGCCGTCTGACGGCGGGGTAAATATTCGGGTAGCTGGCGAGCGTCATCTCGACTGCCACGAAGACCTCCGGCCAACGGCGTCCGGTCGGCACCAGGCACGGCGCATCTACAGTGACGCTCGCCCGCTCTCGTCTACGCCGAGGTCGGAGGTCGAAACGTACGGCGGGTCAGGCGAACTGGCCCGCCGCACGACCGACTCCGGGGGGACCGGCGAAAGCCTGTGCGAGACTCACCCATTCGGCCGCGTCGTCACCGACCACCGCGAGATCCAGATCGTCGAGGTGGCGGCGCTGGGTCACCAGCTGGCAGAAATCCAGAGCCGAACCGTTGATGCGCTGCGCCGCGTCCGCCGGACCCCAGGTCCACCGGCTGCCGTCGGGTGCGGTCAGCTCCACCCGGAACTCCTCGGCGGGTGCGGTGCGGCCGTGCACCAGGTACGCGTAATTCCGGGTGCGCACGCCGAGATGGGCGATGTGCCGCAGCCGGGCGGTGGGGGTGCGCACCACGCCGAGCGCATCGGCCACGTCCTGCCCGTGCGCCCAGGTCTCCATGAGGCGCGCGGTGACCATGGACGCCGGACTCATGGGCGGCCCGAACCAGGGCAGCTTCGTTCCCGCGGGCACCTGTCGCAGCGCGTCGATCAGTGCCGTTCGGCGCGAACGCCATTCGGCCAGCAGTTCCGGCGCCGGTGTGCGGGCCTTCTCCGCCGCCGCCTCGTCCACGAAGGTCAGCGCGCGGGGTCCGGCCTCCTCGACCAGCTTCACGAACCGCTCGGGGTCGGTGGCGGCGACTGCCGCCACCTCGTCTGTCCAGGTCAGATGCCCGATCTGATGCGCGATACTCCACCCGGGCGCGGGCGTGTCCCGCCCCCACTCGGCGGGATCGAGATCCGCCACCAGCGCATCCAGCTCCGCGCACTCGGCGGCGAAATCCTCGAGCAGCGCCTCCACGTCGGCCATGCCGGTCAGCATCGCAGTGCGCCGAGAAGAATGCAAGCAAGCGTGCTTGTATTTGTGCGGCCGACCCCTACCAGCCGAACAGAATCAGGTGCATCGCGCCGACGCCCAAGCCGAGCACCGCGCCGTGCAGGTACAGCAGCCAGGCGTCCTGCTCCACCGAGGCGTAGAACATCTCCATGAACTCGCCGGGAGTGAGCTGCTGGAGTTTGCGGGCCGCGAACTCGTCGATCTTCTCGGCCTGTTCGGCCGCGAAGGCTTCGTCCTCGACCAGGCTCGGGGCCAGCCCCACCGCCGCGCCGACCGCCCCGACCTTCAGATTGTCGAACTGCCGCCGCCCGAAGGCCGCCCGCACCACCGACCGGGTGGGTCCCAGCTGTCGATGGATGGAATCGGAGATGAGCCGCTCCAGCAGCCGCCGGGTCTTGTCCCCATTGGGCCCGTCCAGCAGCTCCTTCGCCAGATTCGGCAGGGTCAGCACCTGGTAGGCCAGGATCTTGGCCAGATCCTGCGCCGCCTCGGGCTGCCGCTTGGCCAGCAGCGCCTGTTTCCACAGGTATTTGTAGCGCGGCTGCGGATCGCCGGGTTCGAACACCATCTTCACCGCGATCACATTCACGATCACGCCGATGGCCGCCGTGGCGAGCAGCACCACGAGCCAGCTGGGAATCCAGCCGACGACCGGAATGTCGTGGTGCACATGCAGGTATAGCGCCAGCAGCAGGCCGAAGGGCGCGCCGAGCAGGCCGATCCGCACCATGAAGCGCAGTTCCGGCGCGGCGATGGTGGTGGTCAGATCCTTGAGGATGGTCGGATTGTCCCGCAGGTAGCGGATGACGAAATCCTTGATGTCGATGAGCTGTTCGACATTGTCACCGAGGTGATCGAAGGCCCGCCGGGACAACAGCGGCAGCTCGCGTTCCACCCGCTGATAGATGATCTGCTTCACCGCGCGCGGCACGGTGGCCCACAGATCCGGGTTCTCCCGCATCATGATCTCGTCCACGATGGGCTGCACCTGTTTGCGGGCGATCTCGGCGATGTAGTCGGCGATGCCGTCCAGATCGAGTTCGTGGATGAAGTCGCGCGGACTGCCGATCCGCATGAGCGCCTTGTCCACGCAGATACTGGCCATCTTCTCGGCGCGGGCGGGGATGAAGCCCTGGAAGCCGAGCTGTCTGCCGTCACCGGAGAAGGTGGGCAGCACCTGCACCCGGCGCGGGAAGTAGGGATACAGCACATCCAGGCCCGGCACCCGGAAGCCGCGGAAGTAGACCGGCCAGAAGAGCATGAGCACGCCGGTCCAGTTGGTGAGCCAGCCGGCCACGGCGCTGAACAGCGGGAAACTCACCAGGTCGACCACGAGTTTGGACTGGCCGGTGAGGTGCTCCCAATCGATGAAGAGCCCCGAGGCCAGTATGGTCATCGCAGCGTCCCCCTACGGTGCCGGTGGGTGAGAAATAGTGCGCATAACACTCTCACCGGGCTGGGGCGGTGTCAAAGCTATGAGAGGTAGGGGTGAACAGGATGAATTTGCACCGCCGCGGTTTCCTGGCCGGAGCTACCGCAGCCGCAGGAATCGCCACATTGGCCGGAACCGCGACCGCGCAGGCCGCACCGGTTCCCGTGGTGACCAAGGCTGCCTTCCCCACCGGCGATTCGCTGCGCGTTCTGGTCACCGGCGACGCGGGCACGGGTGCCCGCCCGCAGTGGCAGGTCGCCGACGCCGCTCGCGCCCTGCACGCCCGCACTCCGTTCTCGCTGGCCCTGGCGCTCGGCGACAATGTGTACGAGAACGGCCCCTGGTCGGACGAGGACGCCCAGTTCGCCGCCAAATTCGAGGACCCCAACCACGGGCTCGACTTCCCGTGGCTCATGGTGCAGGGCAATCACGACAACAGTTCGATTCTGCCGGGTGACGGCGGCTGGCTGCTGCGCGGCGACCACGAGGTGGCCTATCACGCGCGATCGGCCCGCTGGTACATGCCCGCCCGCTACTACTCGGTGCGCGTCCCCGAAGAGAATCCGGTCGTCGAATTCTTCGTGCTGGACCTGAATCCCATCGCGGCCTACCTGCCGCCCCTGTTCGCGCCCTACTGGGCGGCCGACGGCCAGTTCATGACCGAACAGGCCGCGTGGCTGGACAGCGCCCTCGCCGCCTCACCGGCCACGTGGAAGATCGCCTGTACCCACCACCCGTACCTGAACAACGGCCCGCACGGGAACGCCGGGAACTACGAGGGCCTGAATATCGAGCCCATCAACGGAATCCACGTCCAGCGTTTCTTCGAGAACCATGTGCTGGGCCGCTGCCAGTTCATCCTGTCCGGCCACGATCATTCGCTCCAGGTCCTCGACCCGACCACGGCCTCGAAGGGCACCCGCCAGCTCATCTCCGGCGCGGCCGCCAAATCCGTGCACGGCGACCGCGCGCGTGGACAGCAGCCGACGCCCGCGCTCTACGAGAACTACGACGACCTGGGCTTCATGGTGCTGGACCTGAACCGCGCCGCCGCCGACCTGAGCGTGGTGACGGTGGACCTCGCCACGGGTGCGGGCACCACCGCCTTCCAGCGCCGCCTGTCCTAGCCCGGCCCGATCACGGCTTCAGGACGAGCCGAATCGGATTGCCCTCCTTGGCCTCCAGCGCGTGCACGGCCTTCGGTGCGTCCGCGAGCGGCAGCACCGCGCTGACCGAGCGCGCGAAGTCGATCCGGTGCAGTCGCCGCAACCGCACCAGCTCGGTCACATGCTCCGGGCGGGAACCGTAGTGCCCGCGCAACTGCTGCTGGAAGAAGCTGAACGCGGTGCCGCCCTTGATGGTGATCGGTTTGTCGGTGAGACCCACCAGCACCAGCCGTCCCTGCGGCGCGAGGCAGGTGACGGCCTGCTCGCGGACGGCGGCGACACCGGCGAAGTCGAAGGCCGCCGCCAGCCCGGTTCCACTCGCCGTCCAGATCCGCTGCCGCAGTTCCGGATCGGCGGGATCCAGTGCCAGGTCCGCGCCGAGTTCGAGCGCGCGCTCGCGTGCGGCGGGCAGCGGATCGACGGCGATGATGGGCGCGGCACCGATCATGCGCAGCAGCTGCACCCCGTGCACGCCCAGCCCGCCCACGCCCCAGACACCCACCGGCTCGGCCGGTTTCACCTCGGCGGTGGCGGTGATGGCGGCCCACGGCGTGGAGACCGCATCGGGGATGAAGCAGGCCTGCTCGAACGGCAGATCGTCCGGGATCGGCACCAGCGTGTCGATACGGGCGAGGGTGTACTCGGCCCAGCCGCCGTCGTAGTCCACGCCCCGCGTGAAGGTGGCTCCGTCGCGAAGTTCCCCGGCCTGCAACACCACTCGGTCACCGACCCGGGCGGTGGTGACGCCGGGGCCGAGCGCGTGCACGGTGCCCGCGACCTCGTGCCCGAGGGTCACCACATCGCTCTGCAGGAACAGCGGGGTCAGCGTGCCGTCGATGAGATGCACGTCGGACAGGCATACGCCCGCGGCCGCCACCTTGATCAGCACGTGATCGGGGCCCGGCTCCGGAACCGGCACCTCGTCGAGTTCCAGTCGTCGCTGCGGTCCCAGGTGTAGTCGCGCGGCCAGCATGGTCATCGGCTCCTTCCGACGGTCGTCCCCCGCCGGGCCCAGCGTATGCGCGCCGCGGTCAGGTGCGCGGTCGTTCCAGGATGCGGGACATGACGATGCTGCTGCGGGTGCGTCCGACGCGGGTGTTCTCCCGGATGCGTTCGACGGTCCGCTCGATCTCGGCCATATCGGTCGCCATGACGTGCACCAGCGCGTCGGCCTCGCCCGCGATGGTCCACACGCCCACCACCTGCGGGATGGGTTCGAGACTGCGTTTGAGTTCGGCCGGGGTGATGTTGTCGCGGTAGTAGACCTCGACGTACGCCTCGGTGCGCCAACCCAGTGCCGACGGGTTGACCAGGGCGGTGAATCCGGTGATCTGGCCGCCCGCCACCAGCTTGTCCACCCGCCGCTTCACCGCGGGGGCCGAGAGGCCGACGGTCGCGCCGATCTCCTGGAAGGACGCGCGGGCGTGCCGCAGCAGATGGGCGAGGATGCGGCGGTCGATCTCGTCCACGGGGGCACCGTCCGTTTCGTCGGTGCGCAATGATCCGCTGTTCTTGTCCGAATCTGCGCAACAGATCAGTGTTTTCCACGCAACGATACGCGCAATACCGTCGTGATCACTGCTGTGTCACCGATTCGGACGGAGTGTCGATGACCTCGATAGCCACGCTGCGCGCCCCCGAACCCCCCGGCGCGCGTCGCCCGATCTCCCGGCACTACCTGATGTGCCGCCCCGAGCATTTCGACGTCACCTACGCCATCAACCCGTGGATGGACGTCTCCGCGCCCGTGGACCGGGCGCTGGCCCTGGCCCAGTGGGACGCCCTGCGCGCCGCCTACGAGCGGTGCGGCCATCGGGTGGATGTCATCGCCGCGGAACCGGGGCTGCCCGATATGGTCTTCGCCGCCAATGGCGGCCTGGTGGTCGGCGGCGCGGCGCTCTCGGCCCGCTTCGCCAATGCCGAACGGGTGCCCGAGGGCCCGGCCTATCACCGCTGGTTCAGCGCCCGCGGCCTGACCCGGGTGCGCGCCGCGACCGAAATCAACGAGGGCGAAGGCGATTTCGCGGTCGTCGGCGGGCGCATCCTGGCGGGCACGGGTTTCCGCACGGCACCGGCCGCGCATCGGGAGGCCGAGCGGTTCTTCGGTCGTCCGGTGATTTCGCTGGAGTTGGTGGATCCCCGCTTCTACCACCTGGATACGGCGCTCATGCCACTCGGTGACACCATCGCGTTCCATCCCCCGGCCTTCTCGTCGGACAGTGCGCGCCTGCTGCACGCCATGTTCCCCGACGCCCTGATCGCCACCGCGGCCGACGCGAATGTGCTGGGGCTCAACGGAGTCTGCGACGGCTACCACGTATTCCTGACCGATCGCGCCACGACGCTGCCGGATCAGCTGCGCGAGCGCGGCTACCACCCGGTCGGCATCGACCTGTCGGAGCTGCTCAAGGCCGGGGGCAGCGTCAAATGCTGCACCTTGGAGCTGCACCGGGCCGCACCGGCCTGATCTGATCTGATCGGGACCGGCGGACCGGCGAGCCTCAGGCGGCCCGGGCGGCGCGGGTCAGCGTGCGCAGGGCCGCCTCCGGATCCTCCACGTCCACGACCAGGCGGGTGAAGTCGGTGCCCGCCAGTTCGACGAGCACGGCGCGGCCGTCGAAGCGGGTGTCCCAGAATTCCTTGCGGCCCTTGCCCCGGAAGATTCCCGCGGCGATCACACCCGGAAAGAAGGTGCCGGGCGCGCGCAGCCACGGCGGCCGCATATCCACCGGCGCGGGTCCGATCCCGGTGACGTGGGCCAGATCGAAGCGCACGTGTTCGCGCAGGGCGAGTACCCGGTGGGTACCGGTCACATGCACCGTCGCGGTGGTTCCCTCGATCTCCAGCTCGACCATTCGGCACCCCTAGCTCACATCGGCACGTTCCATCACTGCCCAGGGTGCCCGGCGCGTCTGGACATAGCCTGTGCGTTTCCTGCGGTTTCTCTCAGGAAACGACGTGATTTGACCCTCACGCGACGTCAGGCCCGACGCTGTGGTCATGACAGACACCTACCCCGCCTTCGACGTCAGCCCCGTGCCCGTGCCCGGTCCGGACGCCCAGCCGCCGGAACTGTTCCGCGGTATCTACGGCATGCCCATGTTCGTCACCCTGCCGACCTCGGACCTGTCCGCGTCGGTGGATTTCTGGGAGCGTGGCCTCGGCTTCTTCGACCTGTTCACCGTGCCCGGGCAGGTCACCCACCTGCGTCGCTGGATGTTCCAGGACGTGCTGCTGGTTCCGGGCGAACAGCCGGCCGCGACACCGGTGCAGAGCGTCACCTTCTCCTGTGTGCTCGGCCAGCTCGATGGGATCGCCCAGGCGTGTGAGCGGCTGCTGCCCGGCTGCACCACGGGGCCGCGCGTCATGCCCTGGAACTCGGTCGAACTCGAGATCGTCACCCCCGAGCGCGCCCGTGTCATCATGACCGCCGCGCGCCCGTACGATCCGGACAGCGCCTCCGCCGAATATCTGCGCTCCGTCGGAATCGAAGGGCCATCCGAGTGACCGAACCACCGCGGGCTCTCACGGTCGGTGCCGTCGCCACTCTGGTCGGCGTCACCGTCCGGACCCTGCACCACTGGGATTCCATCGGCCTGGTCCGCCCCTCCGATCGCAGCGGTTCCGGCTATCGCCTCTACACGCCCGCCGATCTGGCCCGCCTGCACCGCGTGCTGGTCTATCGGGAGCTCGGCGTCCCCCTCACCGAGATCGCGGCGCTGCTGGAGGCCGACGCCGACGACGCCCTGGAATCGCTCCTGCGCCAACGGGATCATCTGCGTGAGCGCATCGCCGAACTACAGCGTATGAGCACCGCCCTGGACCGGCTGATCGAAGCCCGCGAGTCCGGGTTGCTGCTCTCCCCCGAAGAGCAGGTGGCGATATTCGGCGGCGACTGGAAACCGGCCTGGGTCGGCGAGGCGCGGGAACGCTGGGGCGATACGCCGCAGTGGGCGCAGTACGCCGAACAGGCGGCGCAACGCTCGCCCGAGCAGTGGCGAAACGTAGTCGCTTCCGTGGAAGCACTGCACGCCGAGTTGGCCGAAGCGTTCCGCGCGGGCGTCACCCCCGGCAGCGCCGCGGCCGCCGAGCTGGCCGAACGCCATCGCGATTCCCTGTGCGCGTACTTCCACTGCACCCACTCCATGCACGTGCTGCTGGCGCGCGGCTACACCGAGGATCCGGGCTTCGCCGCCTACTACGACGCCATGGCGCCCGGTCTGGCCGTCTGGCTGCGCGCCCTCATCGAGAGCAATGCCCGTGCGCACGGCATCGACCCGGAAACCGCCGTCTGGGAGTGAGATTCGTCCGGTCAGCGCTTCGAGATGGCGGTGATCAGCGCCCGCTCCCCGTCGGTGCGGGTGGTGACGATCTGCGCGAACTTCTGCGGGCTGGGATCGGTGGGGTACTGCTCGTGCAGTTCGACCTGCCAGGTGTTGCCATCGGCGTCGGCGCGGGTGAGGAATACGCAGTAGCGGGTGCCGTCGGGCACCTCGTCGATTCCGGCCTGGATGGTGGCGGCGTCGGGCACGGTGGCGTCGGCGGCCACGTGTTCGCGGGCGCGGGCGGCATTGCGGTCCACGTAGTACGCCCATTCGAAGGCCAGGATCGCGCCGGGCGCGGTGGCGGGGTCGCCGGGTCCCGCACCGATGACGGTGGTCTCGGTGCGGGTGGCGAAGCAGTTGGCGGTGGCGTGCGGATAGTTCTCCGGTACGGGCGTGACGCTGTCGGTGGTGGCGGGCACCAGCGTGACCGTGCTGGTGACGGCCGCGGTGTCGGCGGTGTCGCCGAGGTTCACGTTGACCGCCACGATGACGCCGATCAGCAGGGCGGCGGCACCCACCGTGGCGACGGCCACCAGGGTGCCGCGCGTCCGGGTGCCCTCGTAGTCGTCGTGGTCGCGGCGGGGGGTCAGGCGGCCGAGTACCGGTTTGATGCGGCCGGTCCGGTCGACGACGCTGCGGCGCGCGGTGGTGCTGTAACCGGAGTAGCCGGTGTCGTCGTCGGGGGTGTCCTGCTCGTCGTCGGCGCGCGCGTTGGTGTCCCGCGGTAGGTGTTCCGCGCTGCGGCCCCGGGCGGGACCGGCGAGCCATTCATCCCAATTGCCGGTGTGGGCGGCGACTTTGGCCGGGATCGGCGCGGGCGGGTCCACGCCGGTGGTGTCGGCCCCGAGCACGGGATCGACGGCGCGGTTCGGTGCGCCGTACACGAATTCCTCGTCCTCGGGGTCGGGTAGGGCGTGCCGTCCGCGGCCGGTGGGCACGTTCCAGCTCTCACCCCGGTCGGTCACGCTCGCGGCGGGGCCGTCCTCGTGGTCGTGGTCCGCGTAGTGGGCGTTGGCGGGTTGTCCCCAGGTGTCCCCGTTGTCGGTGACGCTGGCGGCGGGGCCGCCGTAATCCGGTTCCGGTTCCTCCGATTTCGCGGGCTCCGATTCGGGTGCGGGAGCCGGTGGCAGGTCGGGCATTCCGGCGTAGGCGGGCAGGCCCGTCCCACCGCCCAGGACGAATGGGTTCGGGGTCTGATCCTTGGTCACGTGATTCCCCCTGGGGTCCGCGGGCGGTTCAGCTGGTGCGGGCCGCCGGTGTCACGCCGAGCTGGCCGTCGCGCCGGGGTGGGCGTTCCTCCTGGGGGGCGGGTTGGGCGACGATCGGGGGCGGCAGCACCCCGCCGGGCCCGGGACCGGCGTCTTCCTCCGGCAAACCCGCCGAGGGGGCCGAATCCTGCTGCGGCGCACTGTTTCCGGTATCCGGCGCGGTCGGGTACGGGGCGAGTTCCGCCGGTTCGTCGCCGAGATTGAAGCTCAGATCCGGTGTGTCGTCGGGTATCTCGGGCTCCGCGGGTGCCAGGCCGGGGAACAGTTCGCCGCCGGGCGTGCTGCCGGTGCCGTTGTTGTTCTGGTTGGCGGTGGCGGGGTTGACGGCCTGGGTGACGGCGGTGGTGCCGACCGTGGCGAGGGCGTCGATGCCGGTGGTCGCCACTTCCACGCCCTTGTCCATGGCGTGGGTGATCACGCCGGCCACGGTGTCGATCAGGTGGGTGCCGACCGAGACGCCCGCGTCGATGAGGCTCGAGCCCAGGCTGACTCCGCCGTTGATCAGTGCCAGTTGCAGCGCGTGCTGCGCGGCCAGTACGGGATCGGTGGTCGTCGCGGTGTCGGGGCGGTAGGTAAGCGTCGGAGTGCTGTAGTAGCCGCCGCCGGAGTAACCGCCGCCGGTGCCGCCGATCCCGTTCCAGGTGGGCGCGCCGGGGTGGAAGCCGGTGGGCACGGTGACCCGGGGCGCGTTCTCGCCCAGTCCGAGGGTGTTGACGGTGGCGGTGTGGGCGTCCATCTCACCGTTGGCGGTCTGCACCACCCGCACCCCGTCCCGGATGTAGTCGGTGGCGAGTTCCACGATCTGGTCGGCGTCGGCCTGCGAGCGTGCGTTGTTCGCCAACACCGTTGCCTTGGCCCGGAAGTCGGCGATGAGCTGATCGAGTTCGGCCGCGGCGGTGTCGCGGGTGGCGTAGGCGGCGGCCAGGGTCGCCCCCAGCCCCGTCGAGGTGTCCACCAGCGCCGCCACCTCGTCGCGCGTGCGGGTGATGGCGGGCACCGCCGCCACCGCCGTCCGCGCCGATTCCAGTCCGGTGGCCCCCACCCGATGCGGTTCGTCGGAATCCCGAATGGCGGCGGGCACGGCCCCGAGCGCCGCCAGGGTGGCCGCGTCCGGCCGCGCCCCGTCACCGAGCGCCGCCCGTAGTCGCAGCAGCGGTCCGACCAGCGTGGAGACGATGGTGGGCTCGGTGACCACCGTGGTGGTATCCGCGTCGCTCCTGACCACGACTACACCTCTCGCACCGTCGTATCGGCCACCGCGGCCCCGATCGCTCCGGCATTGTGCGCGTCCGTGGCCGCCATGACCTCCCCCCAAGCCTTGACGGCCTGCCCATAGGCATCGGTGAGCACCGCCGCCGTCCCCACGGTCTTCCCCAGATTCCCCCAGGCCGCCGCCCACGCCACAGCGAAATCCTCACCGAGCGCACCCAACCCGGACAGGTCGAACGCGGCAGCCCGCGCGGCCCCACCAGACGCCGCGGACAGCAGCTCGGCAGCCTGGGCGGCGGCAGCGGTATAAGCGGCCGAAGCGGTGTAATCGAACACCACTTCACCGGAAGTATTGGGACTGTTGCTCATAGTCGATCTCCCCGAACGGTGGAGGACGTGGATGCCAAGCCATGCTGCCACGAATCGTCCGGTTTCGGCTGGGCGAACGGACAACCGACGCACCCGGAGAACTATCGGCCGCACCGGTCGCACCCCGCTGGGTGATGCGTGCGAGTGCTGTCAGCGGAAGCTAGCTGGTTGTCGAGCGGTCGACGTAGCATCGACAGGTATGAGCGGGTCACACGCGGATCGCGCCGACGCGCTGGCGGCAAAGGCGAACCAAGCACTCCAGGAACTGCTGGAGCAGACGCAGTCCCGTGCGGAGGGCAAACCGATGTCCGCCTTCGCCCGCGCCGCGCAGCCAGGGACCACACAAACCGACGTCCTGTGGATGCGACTCCAAGCGCTGCAGAAGCAAGCACAGATCCACGCCACGCTCGCCCTCAACGACACCTTGGCCGCCCGCGACCTGTAGCTCCCGTACACGCGACGGTTCTTGAAGGAAGGAATCGAGCGAGGGCTCACCCGTGTTCGCCAGGGGCGAACCGGTCGGTCGGAACAAGACCGTGGGGTGCGGGGTTGAGTAGGTAACGCTCAACCTTGGAAGGGGTCGAAGACGTGAGTACTGCACAGAACCTGCCGGTCCTGTTCCTGACCGATCCGATCGTGCTGCCCGGCATGGTCGTGCCGATCGAGCTGGACGAATCCGCGCAGGCCGCCATCGATGCCGCGCGGGCCGGCAAGGTCGAACAGGTGCTGCTCGCGCCTCGGCTGGAGGAGGGGTACGCCACCTACGGTGTGGTCGCGACCATCGAACAGGTCGGTCGGATGCGTGGTGGTGCGCCCGCCGCGGTGTTGAAGGCCGAGCGGCGCGCCAAGATCGGACACGGCGTGACCGGGCCGGGGGCGGCGCTGTGGGTGGAGGCCGAGGAGGTCGAGACGCCCGCCGTCGACGGTCGCACCACCGAACTGGCCGACGAGTACAAGAAGCTGGTCGTCGCCGTGCTGCAACGTCGTGAGGCGTGGCAGGTCATCGACGCGGTCAACCAGCTGACCGATCCGTCCGCCCTGGCCGACGCGGCCGGGTGGGCGTCGTGGCTGAGCAACGAGCAGAAACGCGAGTTGCTCGAAACACCGGATACCGCAACGCGGTTGACCAGCCTGATCGCCTGGACCAAGGCGCATATCGCCGAAACCGAGGTCAGCGAGAAGATCAGCGAGGATGTGCGCGAGGGGGTCGAGAAGACCCAGCGTGAATTCCTGCTGCGTCAGCAGCTCAACGCCATTCGCAAGGAGCTGGGTGAGGACGAGCCCGACGGCGCGGACGACTACCGCACCCGGGTGGAGAACGCCGACCTGCCCGACTCCGTGCGCGAGGCCGCGTTGCGCGAGGTGGGCCGCCTGGAGCGCGCCAGCGATCAGAGCCCCGAGTCGGGCTGGATCCGCACCTGGCTGGACACCGTCCTGGAGCTGCCCTGGAACGAGAAGACCACCGACAGCACCGATGTGGCGGCCGCGCGGGCCGTCCTGGACGCCGATCACCACGGCCTGGACGAGGTGAAGGACCGCATGGTCGAGTACCTGGCGGTGCGCGCCCGGCGGGCCGCGCGCGGCCTGGAGGTCGTGGGCGGTCGCGGTTCCGGCGCGGTGCTGGTGCTGGCCGGCCCGCCCGGCGTGGGCAAGACCTCGCTGGGTGAGTCCGTGGCGCGGGCGCTGGGCCGCAAGTTCGTGCGCGTCGCCCTGGGCGGGGTGCGCGACGAGGCCGAGATCCGCGGGCATCGCCGCACCTACGTGGGCGCGCTGCCCGGTCGGATCGTGCGCGCCATGAAGGAGGCGGGTTCGATGAATCCCGTCGTCCTGCTGGACGAGATCGACAAGGTCGGCTCCGATTTCCGCGGCGATCCCGCGGCGGCGCTGCTGGAGGTGCTGGACCCGGCGCAGAACCACACCTTCCGCGACCACTACCTGGATCTCGATCTGGACCTGTCCGATGTGCTGTTCATCGCGACCGCGAATGTCATGGAGACCATTCCCGGCCCGCTGCTGGACCGCATGGAGGTGATCACCGTCGACGGCTACACCGAGGACGACAAGGTGGCCATCGCCCGTGACTTCCTCATCCCGCGGCAGTTGGAGCGCAATGCCCTGACCCCACAGGAGGTCTCGATCACCGCCGCGGCGCTGCGCGAGATCGCGGCCGACTACACCCGGGAAGCCGGTGTGCGGCAGCTGGAACGGCTGATCGCGAAGGCGTTGCGCAAGGCAGCGACCAAGCTGTCCCAGGACGGCTTCGACGAAATCGTCAGTGCTGGACTGGGTTACGACCCATCGCTGGGCTACGAGGACGCCGACCGGGCATCGCTGACCATCGACCTGCCCAACCTGAAGGACTACCTGGGTCGTCCCCGCTTCACCCCGGACTCGGTGGAACGCACCGCGGTCCCGGGTGTGGCGACCGGGTTGGCGGTCACCGGCCTGGGCGGCGACGTGCTCTACATCGAGGCCAATGCCGCCGAGGGCGAGCGCTCGCTCACCCTCACCGGCCAGCTGGGTGACGTCATGAAGGAGTCGGCGCAGATCGCCCTCACCTACGTGCGCTCCCACCTGGAGGAGATCGGTATCGAACCGTCGGTGCTGGATCGCAATATCCACATCCACTTCCCGGCGGGCGCGGTGCCGAAGGATGGTCCCTCGGCGGGCGTCACCATGGTCACCGCTCTGGTCTCGCTGGCCCTGGACCGCAAGGTCCGCGCCGATGTCGGCATGACCGGCGAGGTCACCCTCAACGGCCGGGTGCTGCCCATCGGCGGCGTCAAGCAGAAGCTGATGGCGGCCCAGCGCGCGGGCCTGAAGACCGTCTTCATCCCGGCCCGCAACGAGCCGGATCTGGACGAGGTGCCCGCCGAGGTGCTGGAGGCGCTGGACGTCCGGCCGGTCGCCGATGTGGCGGAGATCCTGGCCTACGCGATCGAGCCGGTTGCCGAACCGGCGCTGGAGGACCGTCGATTGGCCAGGACAGCCTGACGGCAACCTTCCGGCGATCTCATGCGGGCCGTGACTGTTTCACATGAAACAGCCACGGCCCGCATGCTTTTCGGCTATCGGTACTGTTCAGGGGGTGCTGCGATATTCATCGGTGACCGGGCGGGTGCCGCGTAGCCCTCGTCGTGGTGACCTCTCGGTGGTCGGTGATGTGACAAGCAATGGCGCAGCAGGGCGCTGATCTGCTCGGCGGTGGGCGGGGTGTCGGTTGCTATGCCGCGCAGGGTGATTCCCTGTGCGGTATCGGTGAGCAACGCCGCGGTGTCGGTGTCGGTGTAGTGGGCGTACATGGTCCGGGTGGCTTCGGTGAACCGGTCGGCGATCGGGCGCAACGCGGGACGCCGAATCGCGGCGACGTACAGCTCCAGCTGCACGGTGGTGAGAGTGCGTTCGGTGGTGAAACAGCCGATCAGGGCCTCGGCGGTCTGATCGATGATCCCTTCGATCGTCATGGCCGGGTCTGCTGCCGGGATAGCGGCCATGAGCGCGGCGTAGTCCGCGACGCAGAGTTCGAGCGCCGCGGTCAGCAGTTCTTCTTTGTCCTTGTAGTGGTAGGTGGTGCCGGCGATCGGGACGTCGGCGGCCGCGGCGACCGCGCGATGGGTCAACCCCTCCACGCCGCGTTCGCCGATGACCTCGATCGCGGCGCGGGCGATGCGTTCGCGCCGGTGCGGGTCGAATCGGCGGCGCCGCGGCGGGGTTGGGCGCTGCTCGAGCGGCTCGCTCATCGGCACCTCCCGTCTCGGCCCGTCCGGATTCTCCTCGCGGACCCTCCAAGGTACATAGGTACCTAATGTGAGTCGGCTCATATCGACTGCGCCGGCGACTCCTTTAAAGGTACAAATGTACCTAGCGGTAATCCGTAATCCGCTCCGATCGAGTTTCGAGGTGATGACTTATCTCCCAGGCCAAGTAGCCGTTGTTCCGGCACCGACCTCGTGAGCCGCCGCGTGCGTGCCCGGGTCGGGTCGTGGACGGCTTGTACCCCGATGGCCTGGGCTTTGTCGTACCCTCCCCACCCCTCCTGTGCGCAGTTGGCGTGCGTGGGCCCCGGCCTACCCGTATCTCTACCAGCTGTCAGAACAGGAGGTTTTCGTGTCTTCGGAAACCCTCGACACCGCCCGTGCTCGCGGCCCCCTCGGCGCCGCGGGACGGGCTCTCACCATCACCCTGGTGGTGGTACTGGTCGCCGAGTTGATGAATGCGCTCGACGGATCGATCGTGCACACCGCGCTGCCGACCATCCAGGCCGAGACCGGCGCGACAAGTGCGGCGGTGCAATGGATTCCGGCCGCGTACACCCTGGTGTTCGCGCTCGGGCTGATCACCGGCGGCCGCCTCGGCGACCTGTACGGCCGCAAGCGCGTGTTCCTGCTCGGCACCGGCGCGTTCACCCTGGCCTCACTGCTGTGCGGCCTGGCAACCGGACCGGCGATGCTGATCGCGGCGCGAGCGCTACAGGGCGGGGCCGCGGCGGTCATGGTGCCGCAGGTACTGGCCACGCTGTATGTCAGTTTCGACGGCGCGGCGCGCGCCAAGGCATTCGGCCTGTACGGGTTGATCATGTCGCTGGGTGGGGTGCTCGGCCCGGTGCTCGGCGGCGTGCTCACCGGCGCGGATCTATTCGAGCTGGGCTGGCGCTCGATCTTCCTGATCAACATTCCGATCGGGCTGGCCGCGGTAGCACTCGGGCTGCGGTTCATCCCGGAGTCCAGTGACCCGCACGCGCGGCGTCTGGATCCGCTCGGCATCCTACTGTGCAGCTCCGGACTGCTGCTGATCGTCTATCCACTCACCGTGGGCGGGCAGTACCACTGGCCCGCGTGGAGTGTGGCGATGATGATCGGTGGTGTCGCGGTGCTGACGGCGTTCGTGGCGCACCAGCGCACCAAGATCGCTGGGAACGGATCACCGCTGCTGGCGCTGACACTGTTCCGGAGCCGGTCCTTCGTCGGAGGCGTGTCCTCCCAGCTGATCTTCGGGCTGGTCTCGGGGGTGTTCCTGCTGACCTGGACCCTGTTCATGCAGGACGGTCTCGGGCTGTCTCCGGCGCGGTTCGCACCGGCCGCCGCGGCCGTGGCGATCGGCGGCATGGGTGGTGCGATGATCGCCTCGAAACTCGCTCTCGCACACGCGCGTCGAGTCCCCCAGGCCGGCGCGCTGCTGGTCGCGGCGACACTGCTGGGCTATCAGCTGCTGGTCAGCGTGCAGGGCACCGAGGTGCCATTCGCCGCTGCGGTCGCGCCGATGCTCGCGCTCGGATGCGGTTTCGGCATGATCGGCGCGGGCCTGGCCGGATTGGCACTCGGACAGGTCGATCCGGCGGATATGGGTGCGGCGTCGGGTGTGTTCAACACCGCGATGCAGGTCGGCACCGCACTGGGCATCGCACTGACCTCGGTGGCGTACTTCGTGCACGCACCCGCGGGCGCGCACGGCACCGAAGTGACCGACGCGTTCGCCGCAGCGCTCCGGTACGTCATCGGCGCACTCGTACTGATGTGGGCGCTGATATTCCTCCTGCCGCGCCGGCAGCCGCGAGGCTGAGCCCGAGCCGTCCCCTACCGGATGTGTGGGGACGGCTCGGGGGTGCCTTCGGATGTCCATTCCTCCGATCACGTCGGCATTGCCGGAAACGGAAGTCCCATGATTCGAGTACTGATCGCGAGCGGCCTGCGGCTGCCCCGCGAAGCGATGGCCGCGGTGCTGTCCGGGATCCCCGGGATACAGGTGGTCGCGCAGGTGGCCACCGGTACCGAGGTGGCGCCGTGCGCCGTGCGCACCGCTCCGAGTGTCGCGGTGCTGGACGCCGATCTGCCCGGGCTGGACGGGATCTCGGTCGCGGTCCGACTTCGATCCGCGCCATCGGACTGCAGGGTGGTGCTGGTGACGCCACCGAACCGGCCCGACCTGCTCGGCCGCGCACTCACGGCCCCGGTGGACGGGCTGTTGAGCAGGAGCGCACCCCTGGAAGCGCTGACCGACACCGTGAATCGCGTCGCGCACGGCGAACGGGTGCTGGAGCCGCACGCTGTGGCCGAAGCCCTGCACACCCCCGACAATCCGCTCGGTGCGGGCGAGGTCGGCATCCTGCGACTCGCGTCGTACGGGCACACGCCGGAGGAAATCGGGGCGGCACTGCACCTTTCGGCAGGGACGATTCGCAACAAGCTCGCCGCCGTCAACCGCAAGATCGGTGCCCGCAACCGCATCGAGTCCATCCGGATCGCCACCACCCGGGGCTGGATCTGAACTCGTGCATTGTGCATCGAATCGAATGCGATTCGCACGATCCAGCGTGTGCCAGAACCGGCTTACATGATGTTCCGGCGCTGGTCAGCGTGCGGATTTTCGGTGAAGAGCGACCGGAAGTCGGCTCGCGCATTCCGTGATCGCGTCCAACGCTGTCCCTTGTGATCCGCCGATCGGACCGACGGCGAACACGTTCGAGAAAGGAGAGTCCATGTCTGCCCACTGCGATGTGTGCGGCAAGAAACCCAGCTTCGGCAAACGCGTCGCGCGCGCCGGGCGCCGCGCCCAACAGCGCTATGTCAAAGGGCGCACCAGCCGCCGGTTCAACCCGAACATCCAGTCGGTACGCGCCGTGCAAGACGGCACCCCCGTACGGATGAAGGTGTGCACCTCATGCCTGAAGAAGGGCAGCGTGCAACGGCGTGCGACGGCGTGAGGCACCGCCATGGCGGCAGTGATTCGGCCCCTGCGGCAATCGATACGCCGACTCGTGCGGCGTATCCGAACGGTGGAGGGGCGGCGAGGTACCGGGGAATCGTCGCGTCCCGCGCGAGCGGAGTTCCCGTGCCATGACTGCGCGGTGCCGACCGCGCCGCTCGATGGCCCCGACGAGTGGTACACCGTGCACGACGCCCTCTGGCAGCACGCGGGAGCCCGACCCGACAGCATCCTGTGCATCGGCTGCCTCGAATCCCGGCTGGGACGGCGACTGCGGCACAACGATTTTCTCGACGCGCCGCTCAACGATCCCGGATACGGGCAGCACAGCGAACGGCTGCGGCATCGGCTCCGTCCCATCACCCGCTGACACGCGGACCCAGCGCGGCGGTGCGGTGGGTGCTCGACACTCGTTCAGCACTCTCCGAACCTCCCCGACACCGAGGTCATCATGCTTACTTCCCAATTCACCTTGCGTGCGAGCACATCCGACGATCAACCGTTCTTGGCACGCATGCTGATCGAAGCCGCCCACGCCTCCGGGCACCTGCTCACCCTCGATGAGCTACCCGGCACCCCGGACTCCTACCGGTATGTCGCCGACTGGGGTGGTCCGACCGACCTGGGCGTCATCGCCCAGGACGCGCACGGCACGCCCGTCGGTGCGGCCTGGGTGCGGCTGTTCGACCGATCGGTCGCCTCACCGGCATTCGTCGACGACCACACCCCCGAACTCACGATCGCCACCACCGCTGCCACACGCGGCCGTGGTCTGGGGACCGCCTTGCTGCGCCAATTGCAGGACACCGCCGCCCAGGCGGGTGTGCGGTCCCTGGCGCTGGGTGTGCATCGCGACAACCAACCCGCCCAACGGCTCTACCGCACGCAGGGCTGGACACCCCATAGGCTGGCGGGCGACTACGACATCCTGGTCAAACACCTCGACTGAGCTCGTATCCGCGGCTAGCCCACGAAACGAAAGGACAGACACATGCCGTTCGTCCCCTGTCTCGGCGTGCAGGACACCGCCGTGAGCAAGGCGTTCTACGAGAAGCTCGGGTTCACCGTGGACAGTCGAACCGCGACGGGCCCCGAGGATATCCACATGCTCGTATTCGACGGCCAGTTCTGCGGCATGCTGTATCGAAATGCGCAATTGCAGGACTGGTTGCCGGAGTTGACGGGCAAGCCGATCGGGTTCACCGGCATGTTCTATCTCGAGGTCCAGGACTTCCAGGCCATGCTCGACACCTGTGCCGCGGTCACCGACATCCTGCGTGGACCCTCGACCGATCACACGGGCACGCGTGAGTTCTACTTCGCTGATCCCGACGGCTACATCATCGGGGTCAATGACGCCGCATCCCGTCAGAACAGCGATCTGGTCGGCGGCTACACCACCTGAGCCGGGCTTCCCGCCCAAACGCGCGGGCGGCGATGACCGCGGATGCGCTCAGCTCAGGCGGTGCCGCTTCCGTTCAGTTCGCGTTCGACCGAGCGGGTAGTCCCCTGCGCGACCGCGCACAGCGCCGATTCGCCGTTCTCGTCATCGGCGTAGATCTCGCAGTGGCCGACGGCTTGGCGTGTGGTCGACCCCGTGACGGCGGCGACTGCGCGCAGCCGCACGCCGGTGGCGGGGCGCAGATAGGTGATGGTGAATCCGCCGGTGAGGACGTTGGCGCCCAGGACCGTTCCGGCCGCGAAGGTGAGGGCGTTGTCGGCGGCGTAGGCGAGGACGCCGCCGTGGACCAGGCCGAACTGCTGGCTCAGTTCCGGGCGGATAGGGATTTCCAGTGTGGCGGAACCGTCGCCGAAGGCGGTGATCCGGGCGCCGACGAGCCGGCTGAAAGCCTGGGCCTCCAGCACCGTGCGGGCGAGGTCGAGGTCGAGGGTCTTGGTCACGCGGGTCCTCGGGTCGGGGATGTGCGGAGGGACTGCCAGGCGGCGTCGGCCAGCGGATCGGCCACATCGACCGGGGCGGTGTGGATCTCACCGCCCAGCCACAGGCGCGCGTACTGCTGGGCTGGACCCAGCCAGAGTGCGTAGAGCAGGTCGAAGTCGAGTTCGCGGACCGTGCCGTAGCCGGCATGGGTGCGCCACCAGCGCAGGACGGCACGCAGGAATTCGCGGTTGCTGTCGCTCTCGTGCACGCCGGGGGGTCGGGCGGAGGTCAGAACCTGTGCACGGTGGTGGTTGTCGGTGACCCAGCGCAGGTGTGCCGCGACTCCGGCGCGGATCCCGGATTCGGCGTCGGCGCTGTCGCCCACCGCCGTCCAGAAGTGGCGCTGGTAGTCGGCCAGGGCATTGGCCCAGACCTGACGGTAGAGCTCGGCCTTGTCCGGGAAATGGTGATAGAGCGCGCCGACGCTGGCTCCGGCGTCGGCGCGGATGCCGCTCAGGGTGGCGTCGAGCGCGCCGTGTTCCGCGAACTGCCGCTCGGCCGCGAGCAGCAACCGATCTCGAATCTGCACATACAGAATCTAGTTCTGTTCGGATGACGACGCAATGGTCCGCTGCCGAAGCGGCCGCGGGTCAGTGCGGGCTGCGCCCCTTGAACCAGGTCCCGAGGTACCGGTACGGATACCGGGCCTTCACCACGCCGGACTCGACATGTCCGCTCACCCGCACCACGCGGGCCCCCGGGAACGGCTTGCGCTTGACCCGGTTCACCACGCGTCCGGCGTCGGTGCGCACCTCGTCGAGGTGTACCCGCCATCCGCGCGGCACCACCAGCACCACCGACCCGGAGCCGACGTCGACGCGCATATCGATTTCACGGTGCGGACAGAACGCGCGGGTGAAATCCACTGTCACAGTGCCTTTCGGGGACTCCGCGCGGATCTGCATGGGAACAGCCCACTCGCCGTTGACTTTTCGCCTACTTCCGGTCGAACTCAGCTCCAATGGATGGGTTTTCACTGCCGACGCGTGCCGCTGCATATTGGAACCGCTCACCGATGCTCCTCCACGAAAAACTGCGCTCGAGCATACGACGGCCCGAACCCATCGGACACGAACTGTTATGCCCCCGATACCGAATGCGAAACGGGGCCTCGGCAGCACCTCCGGCAGCCGGATTTGCCATGCTGTCCGCAAGCGACGAAAGGGATCACCCATGAGCGAGCGCAGCGAGCGACCTGAGATCACGGCCGAGTTCGAGACGATCCGGTTCGAGCGGACCGGCGATATCGCCCGCATCACGCTGAATCGTCCCGAGGCCGCCAACGGCATCAACGCCGCCCTCGGCCGGGAGTTGGCCGCCGCGGCCGGACAGTGTGTCGACGATCCGACGCTGAAGGTCGTGATCCTCACCGGCGCGGGCCGCTTCTTCTCCGCCGGCGGCGATCTCAAGGGGATGGCCGCCGCCGAGGAGGGCCCCGGCGCGTACGTGAAATCCCTCGCCGAGGATCTGCATCAGGCCATGTCCTCGTTCGCCCGGATGGACGCCCTGCTCCTGGTGGCCGTCAACGGCACCGCGGCGGGCGCGGGTTTCAGCCTGGCCATTGCCGGCGACCTGGTGGTCGCGGCCGAATCCGCCGCCTTCACCATGGCCTACACCCGCGCGGGCCTGAGCCCCGACGGTGGTTCCTCCTACTACCTGCCCCGCCTGATCGGCCTGCGCCGCACCCAGGAACTCATGCTCACCAACCGCACCCTGCGGGCCGCCGAGGCGCTGGAGTGGGGCCTGCTGCACCGCGTGGTCCCCGACGCCGACCTCGCCGCCACCGTCGACGACCTGGCCGAACAGTTCGCCGCGGGCCCGAGGACCGCCAACGCCCACGTCAAGAAGCTGCTCCTGGTCACGCACGGCCACACCCTGGAGGAGCAGATGAACACCGAGGCGGATTTCATCTCCGCTGCCGCCGGTTCCGCGGACGGTCAGGAGGGTATCGCCGCCTTCCTGGGCAAGCGCGCCCCGAAGTTCTCCTGACCGACTCGCGCTCGGCGCACCCGCATCCGCACCCGACGCGACGCTGCCCCCGTGATCGGCGGACGGCCTATGCTCGGCTGCATGGCGTTCTCGGCGATGGTGGCACGCGAATCCGACGGCACCGTGGTGCTGGCCCGCGAGGAGGTCGGCGACGACTTCCTGGGCGCGGGCACGGTCACGATCAAGGTGCACTTCTCCAGTGCGAATTACAAGGACGGTCTGGCCATTACGCCGCGCGGCGGGGTGGTGCGCGAATACCCGATCATTCCGGGTATCGACCTGACCGGTGAGGTGGTGTCGTCCGAGGACCCGGCCTTCGCGCCCGGCGATCCCGTGCTGGCCCACGGCTACGAGATCGGTGTTTCACGCAATGGTGGATTCGCCGAGTACGCCCGCGTTCCGGCGGAGTGGGTGGTACCGCTGGAGGGCCTCACACCCCGCGAGGCCGCCGCACTCGGCACCGCCGGCTTCACCGCCGCCCTGAGCGTGCGGGCCCTGCTGGATCGCGGACTCACCCCCGAGTCCGGGCCGGTGCTGGTCACCGGCGCGACCGGCGGGGTCGGCAGTGTCGCGGTGGACATCCTGGCCGGTCTCGGTTTCGAGGTGGTGGCCTCCACCGGCAAGACCGACGCCGGTGAGCTGCTCGGCACCCTCGGCGCGGCATCGGTGATCGGCCGCCTGCCCGAGGATCCCGATGCCAAGATCCGTCCGCTGGGCAAGTCGCGGTGGGCCGGTGTGGTCGACAGCGTGGGCGGCCGCTCACTCGCCCACATTCTCTCCACCGTGAACTACGGCGGCTCCGTGGCGGTGTCCGGGCTGACCGGCGGTCCGGACCTGCCCACCACGGTGCTGCCCTTCATCCTGCGCGGCGTGTCCCTGCTGGGGGTGGACTCGGTGAATCTGCCCATCGAACCCCGGCGGGAACTCTGGGCGCGACTGGCGAAAGACCTGAAACCGCGCCATCTTTCGCTGCTGGAGAACTACGCGCCGGTCACCGACGCCCCGCGGGTGCTGCGCTCGATCCTGGACGGCACCCACTCCGGGCGCACCGTCCTCGGCGTAGCCGGAGAGTTCTGAGCACAGCGCTCACCGAGGTCGGCGGGCTGCTCGCGGCACCGGGCCCGGCCGTCGGACGGTCCGGGCGGCGTACCGCTACGCCACGGCGATCCGCGAGCATTCCGGCCGGAACGATCACCGGAGGGGGTACGTAGCGGAGCAGCGCACGCCGCTCCCGTGGAACCGGCGGTCGCGCACTGTGACCCGCCGAGATTCGACGGCCGCCGGCTGTTCAGCCGTGGCGGCCCACGTGCACGGTGGCGGCGCTGAGTAGGAAGATGTCGTCGCGGCGACCGACATAGGTGTCGGCCGCCGGGTCGAGCAGCGCCCGCAGCGCGTCCCGATCCGATTCGGACAGTTCCTCGTCCATGCGCTCGCTCATCATGCTCAGCCACTCCACCGCGGCCTCGCGCCCCCCCCGGGCGGCGGGCGCGGGGTGGTCGGTGAGCACGCTGAACGAGGTCACCTCCGCCATACCGGCCTTCGCCAGCGCGACGCCCCACCCGTACGGCATGCGCACCGATCCGGGCATATCCGCGCGCATCCGCGCGAACCAGATATCGCGTGCGGCATTGAGACGGTCCTGCAGGCCGGGCTCGCCCAGGCCCAGATCCCAGGGCAGATAGCGGGTGGCCAATCCGCCCTCGGCCAGCGCCAGGTAGCCGCCGTCGCGCACCAGCCGGGCGAGTCGGTGCACACCGGCCTGCTCGTCGGGGAGATGGTGGACCGCACGGGCCGCCCAGACCAGGTCGGCCACGGGTACGCGGTCCAGCAGTTCATCGGCGGCCGCGTCGGCGTGCACCTTGTCCACGCGCACCGATTCCGCCGCGACGCCTCCGCCCAGTGCGGTATGCACGGCCTCCTCGGCGGCGGTCAGCAACTCCGGGACGGCGTCCACCAGCACGACGCGCCCGCCGCCGCGGGCCGCGAGGGCGGTC
>NZ_JASCXP010000059.1:0-24562 GCF_030010695.1 Nocardia sp. CC201C | reverse complement strand
GGGCAGCGGCCGGGGCGGATTCCGCTGTCGTCGGCGCAGCGACGGCTGTGGTTCCTGAACCGACTGGACGCCGCATCGGGTGTGTACAACATCGCCGTCGGCCTGCGGTTGTCGGGCCGGTTGACGGACCCTGCGCTGGAATCCGCCGTTACCGATGTGGTTGCTCGCCACGAGGTACTGCGAACGGTGTTCCCGGAGGATGCCGAGGGACCGCACCAGGTGGTGCGGCCGATCGCCGCGGTGCCCGTCGCGCGGATCGCGTCCACCCCCGACACCGCCGACGCCGACGCACGCGAATTCGCCGCGGCCGGATTCGATCTGACGGCCGAGACGCCGATACGCGTGGGCCTGCTGCGTCTCGCGCCGGAGGAGCACCTGCTCGTGGTCGTCGTGCACCACATCGCCGCCGACGGCTGGTCGCTGACGCCGCTGGCCGCGGATCTGGTGGTGGCCTACCGCGCACGGCTCTCCGGTGTCGCGCCGCACTGGCCGCCACTACCGATCCAGTACGCGGATTACACGGTGTGGCAGCAGGATTCGCTGGGCGAACCGGACGATCCCGACAGCCTGGCCGCGCGTCAGCTCGCCCATTGGCGGGCACGCCTCGCGGAGCTGCCCGAATGCCTGGACCTGCCCACCGACCGGCCGCGGCCGCCGGTGGCGTCCCAGCGCGGGGCGACGGTCCGCACCCGGCTCGAGGCGCACACGCATGCCGAGGTGGCGGCGATGGCACGTAGTCGGAGTGTGAGCGTCTTCATGGTGCTGCACGCGGCCCTGGCCGCGCTGCTGGCTCGGCTCGCCGCCACCGACGACGTGGCCGTCGGCACACCGGTGGCGGGGCGCACCGATCCCCGCCTCGACGACCTGATCGGCATGTTCGTGGGCACCCTGGTGCTGCGCACGCCCGTGGACACCGCCGCGCCGTTCGCCGCACTGCTGGACACCGTGCGCGATACGGATCTGGACGCCTTCGCCCATGCCGAGCTGCCGTTCGAGCGGCTGGTCGAGGCACTGGCCCCGGTCCGGTCGGCGGCGCATCACCCGCTGTTCCAGGTGATGCTGTCCGTACACAGCGCGGTGGCCGACACGGTGGAACTGCCGGGGTTGCGTGCGACCGCGACCGCACTCGACATCGCAGCCGCCCGGTGGGATCTTCAGTTCACCCTCGTCGAAAGGCATACCGCCACAGGCGACCCGGCGGGCATCGATCTCGAGTTGACCTACGCCACGGATCTGTTCGCCCCCGAGACCGCACGTCGCCTCGTCGAGCGTTTCATCCGGCTGCTCACCGTCGCGGCGATCGAACCGGAACTGCCTGTAGGGGAGCTGCCGCTGCTCACCGCCGAGGAAACCCACGCCCTCACACCGGTACTCGGCGCGGCGGCCGCGCCGGTGCGGACGCTGGCCGAGATCTTCACCGCCGCGGCCGCCATCGACCCGGCCCGCCCCGGCGTCCGAGCCGGTGAGCGGGAGCTGAGCTACGGTGAGCTGGACCGGATCTCGAACCGACTCGCCCGGCTCCTCATCGCCTCCGGTGTCGGACCGGAAAGCACTGTCGCGCTTGCTCTGTCCCGCTCCATAGAGTCCGTGTACGCCCTGGTGGCGGTGACCAAGACGGGCGCGGCGTTCCTGCCGGTCGACCCGAACTACCCGATGCCGCGCAAGCGGCACATGCTCACCGACTCGGATGTCCGGGTGGGACTTACCGTCGCCGGGCACCGCGGGGAACTCCCCGACGGCGCGGTCGATTGGCTGGTCCTCGACGACGCGGCGGTGACCGGCGACCTGGCACGCCGTTCGGACGACCCGATTACGGACGCGGATCGGACGGCCCCACAGCACATTTCGCATACGGCCTATCTGATCTACACCTCCGGGTCGACCGGTACACCCAAGGGCGTCGCGGTCACACACACCGGGCTGGCGAATTTCACCCGCACCATGGCCGAGCGGTTCGGCGTCGAATCCGAGTCCCGAACACTGCATTTCGCCTCGCCGAGCTTCGACGCCTCGGTGCTCGAGCTGTTGTTGGCCTGGGGGGCGGGCGCGACCGTGGTGATCGCGCCGCCCGAGCTGTACGGCGGTGAAGAACTCGCCGAACTGCTGGAGCGAGAACGGATCAGCCACGCCTTCCTGACGCCCGGTGCACTCGCCACCGTCGATGCACAGCGCTGGCCACTGCTCGGTCTGCGCTGTCTCATCGTCGGCGGCGAAGCCGTCAGTGCCGAACTGGTGCGGCGCTGGGGGCGGGACCGAACCATGTTCAACGCCTACGGGCCGTCCGAGTCCACCATCGCCGCGGTCGTCTCCGCCGCGCTCGTACCCGGGGAGCGGATCGTCCTCGGCGGCCCGATCCGTGGTGCCGGGCTGGCCGTACTCGATCGCCGCCTGCGCCCGGTCCCGCTCGGGGTCGTCGGCGAGCTGTACCTCAGCGGTGCGGGACTGGCACGCGGCTATCGGGGTCGTGTCGAGGTGACGGCGACCCGTTTCGTGGCCGACCCCTACGGCGGTCCCGGCGAACGGATGTACCGCACCGGTGACCTGGTGCGCTGGAGCGCGGGCGGCGAACTGGTGTTCGTCGGCCGCGCCGACGATCAGGTGAAGTTGCGTGGATTCCGCGTGGAACTCGGCGAGATCAACGCCGTCGTCACGGGATGTGCGGGAGTTCGCTTCGCGCACACCGAGCTTCGCGCGGACGACGGTGGTCGGGCGCGGATCGTCTGCTACGTACTCGGCGAGGGAGCCGATGCGGTGGACCCGCGGGCGGTGCGTGCGCACGCCGCGGCCCGTCTGCCCGCCCACATGGTGCCCTCGGCGATAGTCCCCCTGGCCTCGGTGCCGCTGTCGCCCAGCGGCAAACTGGACCGCCGCGCGCTGCCGGAACCGGCATGGGAGGCCGAGGACCGCGGGCGCGCACCCGCGACCCCGGCCGAGGAGCTGGTGGCCGCGGAGATGGCGCGCATCCTCGGCCGGGAGATGGTCTGCGCCGATCACGGCTTCTTCGACCTCGGCGGCGATTCATTGTCGGCCACGCTGCTGGTTTCCCGGATCGCCGCCGCGCACGGGCACCGGCTCGCCGTACGCGAGGTGTTCGACCATCCGACCCCCGAAGGACTGGCCCGCATCCTGGACGGCGCCGTGGACGAGGCGGTGTCGCTCCGCCCGCGGCTGCGTCCGGGTACCGCGCTCGCCCGCGTTCCGCTGTCCTCGGCACAGCAGCGGCTGTGGTTCCTCAATCAGCTCGACACCGACTCGGGCGTGTACAACATCCCGGCGGCGCTGCGACTGCGCGGCCCGCTGGACGAGGCGGCGCTGCGGGCGGCGCTGCTAGATGTGATCACTCGGCACGAGATTCTGCGCACGCTCTATCCGCAGGACGAGCACGGACCGCACCAGGTGGTGATTCCCGCCCACGACGTGCCGATGCCGTTGACCCGCATGGAGGTGTCGCCGCTCGAGGTCGAATACGATGTGGAGGCCTTCGCCGAGCCCGGTTTCGACCTCACCACCGAGCTGCCGCTGCGGGCCGAGCTGATGCGCAGCGGAGACGCCGACTTCACCCTCGCGCTCACCATTCACCACATCGCCATGGACGGTTGGTCGCTGGCTCCACTCCTGACCGACCTCCTGACGGCCTACGCGGCGCGCCGGGCCGGACAAGCCCCGGAGTGGCCGCCGCTGCCCGTGCAGTTCCGCGATTTCGCGGTGTGGCAGGCCGAGCTGCTCGGTGATGAACACGATCCGGACAGCGTGGCCGGTCGTCAGCTGCGGTACTGGCGCTCGCGGTTGGCCGGGCTGCCGGACTGCCTGGAGTTGCCGACCGATCGCCCGCGTCCGGCGGTGGCGTCCCATCGCGGCGCGGCGGTGCGGTTGTCCGCGGCCGCCGAAACCGGCACGCGGCTGCGTGATTTCGCGCGCGCCCACGATGTCACCGAATTCATGGTGCTGCACGCGGCCGTCGCGCTGCTGCTGTCCCGCCTCGGCGGCGGCTCCGATATCGCCATCGGCACCGCGGTCGCCGGTCGTACCGAACCCGAACTCGAGGGGCTGGTCGGTGCGTTCGTCGGCACCCTGGTGCTGCGCACGGCGGTGGAGTGCGACCGGGCCTTCCACGAGCTGCTGCGGACGGTACGCGAGACCGACCTGGAGGCCTTTGCCCACGCCGACCTGCCGTTCGAGCAGCTGGTGGAGGCCCTGAATCCGATGCGCTCCACCGCCTACCACCCGTTGTTCCAGGTGAGCCTGTCGCTGGACGATTTCGTGCCCGCCGCGCCCCGGCTGCCCGGACTCGACGTCTCGGTGCTGCGGGTCCAGCCGACCGTGGCCAAGTTCGATCTGCAATTCGCCTTCGGTGCCGATGCCGACGGCGGGCTGGAACTGTGCCTGACCTATGCCACCGATCTGTTCGACGAGACCACCGCGGCCGGGCTCGGCCGTCGCCTGCTGCGCGTACTCGACGCCGTCATCGCCGATCCGGATGTGACGGTGGGCGTGCTGGACATCCTCACCGTGGAGGAGGCACGCGCCCTGTCCCCGGTGTCCGGCCCGGTGTCGGATATCGTGCTCACCCTGCCGGAGCTCTTCGCCCTGGCTGCGGCCGACCCGGATCGAGTGGCTCTGGTCTGCGCGGACCGCACGCTGACGTATCGGGAGCTCGACGAGTGGTCGAATCGGCTGGCGCGCATACTCATCGCGCATGGCGCGGGTCCGGGCGCGGTGGTCGCGCTGGGTATGGCGCGATCGGTCGAGTCGGTGGTGGCCACCGTGGCGGTCGCCAAGACCGGCGCGGCCTATCTTCCAGTCGACGTGCGGCACCCGGCCGAGCGAATCCAGCACATGCTCACCGACTCCGGGGCGCGGCTGGGGGTGACGACCGCGGCGGATCGGGACCGGTTGCCCACCGAACCCGCGATCTCCTGGCTGCCCGCCGACATCATCGCGGAGTCCGAATCATCGGCCCCCGTCACGGATTCTGATCGGCTGGGCGGCGTGCACGTCGACGACATCGCCTATGTCATCTACACCTCGGGCTCGACCGGCGTGCCCAAGGGCGTGGCCGTGCCGCATCGCGGACTGGCCGGATTCGCCCTGGAGCAGCGCGCCCGCTACGGCGTCGAATCCACGAGTCGCACCCTGCATTTCGCATCGCCCAGCTTCGACGCCTCAGTGCTGGAACTGTTGCTGGCGTGGTGCGCCGGCGCGACCATGGTGGTGGCTCCCGCCGACAGCTACGGCGGCGACGAACTGGCGACGCTGCTCAAAAACCAGGCGGTGACGCACGCGTTCATCACCCCCGCGGCGCTGGCGAGCATCGACGCGGCCCGCTGGCGTCTGCCCGCACTGCGCTGTCTCATTGTCGGCGGCGAGGCGGTGGGCGCCGACCTGGTGTCCCGCTGGGCGGCGCACCGCGCCATGTTCAACGCCTACGGGCCCTCGGAAGCCACAGTGGCACCGGTGATCTCGTCGGCCCTGCCGACCGATGAGCCGGTCGTGCTCGGCCGTCCCATCCGCGGTGTCGCGGTCGCCGTGCTGGACACCCGGCTGCGACCGGTGCCGGTCGGTGTGGCGGGGGAGCTGTACGTGGCGGGTGCGGGCCTGGCGCGCGGCTACCTGGAGCGCCCGGCGCTCACCGCGGAGCGTTTCGTGGCGAATCCGTTCGCCGCGCGCCCGGGGGAGCGGATGTACCGCACGGGCGACGTGGTGCGGTGGACCACCGCGGGGGATCTGGTCTTCGTGGGCCGGGGCGACGACCAGGTGAAGATTCGCGGTTTCCGCATCGAACTCGGTGAGATCAGCTCCGTGGTGGCGGCGATCGCGGGAATCGGGTTCGCCCATACCGAGGTTCGTCACGACCGAGCCGGTACGCCTCGGCTGGTCACCTATGTCACCACGACGGAGCCGGTGGATGTGCGAGGGGTGCGTACCCAGGCCGCGGCTCGGCTGCCCGGCTATATGGTGCCCGCCGCCGTGGTTCCGCTCGCCGAGGTGCCGCTCTCGCCCAGCGGAAAACTGGATCGGCGTGCCCTGCCCGAGCCCGACTGGGAGGCGGTCGCGGGTGGACGCGAGCCCGAAACTCCCAGCGAGATTCTGGTGGCGTCGGCCATGGCCGAGATCACCGGCCACGAGCGCGTCTGCGCCGACCAGGACTTCTTCGAACTCGGCGGCACCTCGCTCACGGCGACCCGACTGGTCGCGCGGCTCGCCACCGCGACCGGCCGGCAACTCGGCGTACGCGCGGTCTTCGAGCATCCCACCCCGGAACGCCTGGCTCAGCTCGTCGACGAGCGGTTGACGCGGGGCGACACCGCGCTGCCGCGGTTGGAACGCGGGCCCCGACCGGATCGGGTGCCGTTGTCCCCGGCCCAGCAGCGGCTGTGGTTCCTCAACCGATTCGACACCGATTCCGGCGCCTACAACATCCCCATGGCGCTGCGGCTGCACGGTCCGGTCGACGTGGACGCACTGCGTGCGGCACTGCGCGATGTGGTGGTTCGGCACGAGGCGCTGCGTACGGTGTTTCCGCAGGACGCGACCGGACCACATCAGGTGGTGCTGGCCGCGGACGGGCTGGAGTTCCCGCTGCCCGTGCTCGACTGCGCCGCCGACGATCTGGCGGCGCGGCTGCGCGCGCTGGCGGTCACGGGATTCGACCTGGTCACCGAGTTACCGCTGCGCGCCGAGCTGCTGCGGGTCGACGACGATCGGCTGCTGGTGGTGGTCGTGCACCACATCGCCGCCGACGGCGGCTCGATCGCGCCGCTGGCGGGTGATCTGGCCGTGGCCTACGAGGCCCGGCGGAACGGTCACGCACCGACATGGCCCGAATTGGCGGTGCAATACGCGGATTTCAGCATCTGGCAGCGGGCGCTGCTGGGTGATGAGGAGGACGGGGACAGCGTCGCCGCCCGGCAGCTGCGCTACTGGCGCGACACGCTGTCGGGGCTGGCCGAATGCCTCGAGCTGCCCGCAGACCGGCCGCGTCCGGCCGTGCGGAACCATCACGGCGCGGCGGTCACGGCACGACTGGACGGCGCCGCGCACACCGCGCTGTTGCGGGTCGCCCGCGATCACGACGCGAGCCTGTTCATGGTGCTGCACACCGTGTTGGCGGTACTGCTGGCCCGCCTGGCGGGCACCGACGACGTGGTGGTCGGCACGCCGATCTCCGGTCGGGCCGATGCCCGGCTGCACCCGCTGATCGGCATGTTCGCGGGCACCCTGGCCCTGCGCACCCCGGTCGACCGCGCTACGGTCTTCACCGATCTGTTGGCGGCGGTGCGCGATCGCGATCTGGACGCCTTCGCGCACAGCGACATTCCGTTCGAGCGATTGGTCGAAGAGCTCGACCCGGTGCGATCCACCGCACACCATCCGCTGTTTCAGGTGATGCTGTCGGTCCACGACTCGCTCCCGGCGGTACCGCGGTTGGACGAGATAGAGGTGACGATCGAGGAGATCGCGCTCGACACCGCGAAGTTCGATCTGCAATTCACCTTCACCGAAACCCATACCGCCCAGGGCGATCCGGACGGCATCGATATTCGGTTGACCTACGCCACCGACATCTTCGACGCCGACACCGCCGAGCGGCTGGCGGGCCGATTCCTGCGGCTGCTGGCCCAGGTCAGCAGGCGACCGCGCAAACCGGTCGGCGATCTGGATCTGCTGTCGGTGCCGGAGCGCGCCTCCCTGGTTCCGGCGCGGGGTCCGGCCGGGCCGGTGGCGGCCACCCTGCCGGAGCTGTTCGCCGCGGCCGCCACCGAACGGGGCCGCGTCGCGGTCGTCGCGGCGGACGGCGAACCGACCTACGGCGAGCTGGACGAACGGTCGAATCGGGTGGCGCGGGCGCTGATCACCCACGGTGTCGGCCCGGGCGACACCGTCGCCCTCGCCCTGCCCCGCTCGGCGGCATCGGTGCTCGCGACGGTCGCGGTCGCCAAGACGGGTGCGGCGTTCCTGCCCGTCGACGTCCGCTATCCCGCCGATCGCATCAGCCATATGCTCGCCGATTCCGGTGCGCGTCTGGGCGTGACCGCCGCCGCGACGGATACGCGGCTGCCGACGGACGTCACCTGGCTGCCCCTGGCCGAGCTGGAGGGCGTCGAATCGGCCGAGGCCGTCTCGGACGCGGACCGGGAGCGATCACCGGGTATCGACGACGTCGCATATCTCATCTACACCTCCGGCTCGACCGGCCGCCCGAAGGGCGTGGCGGTGACCCATCGTGGTCTCGCCGGATTCGCCCTGGAGCAGCGCACCCGCTACGGCGTGGAATCCGACAGTCGCACACTGCACTTCGCGTCGCCCAGCTTCGATGCCGCCGTGCTCGAACTGCTACTCGCCTGGTGTGCCGGGGCGACCATGGTGATCGTCCCGCCCGAGGTGTACGGCGGCGACGAGCTGGCGGCCCTGCTCGACCGCGAACAGGTCACGCACGCTTTCGTCACACCGGCGGCACTGGCCAGCATCGACGCCGACCGCTGGCCGTTGCCCGCCCTGCGCCGCCTGGTGGTGGGTGGTGAAGCCGTCGGCGCCGACCTGGTGGCTCGCTGGGCTCCGGGACGGGCGCTGCACAACGGGTACGGGCCGACCGAGACCACCATTATGAGCGCCATCTCGGACCCGCTGTCGGAGTCGGCCCCCGTGGTACTGGGCCGCCCGATCCGCGGCACCGCCGTGGTGGTGCTGGACCGGCGATTGCGGCCGCTCCCTCCGGGAGTCGCCGGGGATCTGTACATTGCCGGTGACGGTCTGGCCCGCGGTTACCAGCTGCGCCCAGGGCTCACCGCGCAGCGCTTCGTGGCGAACCCCTACGCCACGCTGCCGGGGGAGCGGATGTACCGCACCGGCGACGTGGTGCGGTGGACGGAGAACGGCGAGCTGCTGTTCCTGGGCCGCGGCGACGATCAGGTGAAGATCCGGGGCTTCCGCATCGAACCGGGAGAGATCAGCGCGGTGGTGGCGCAGGTCGACGGAATCCGCTTCGCACACACCGAAGTACGCCCAGATCCCGCCGGTGCACCGGCCATCGTGTGCTTCGTCGTGCCGGAGAATGGCGATACCGACGCCGATACGACATACCTGCGGGAAGCGGTGGCGCGGCGGTTGCCCGCGCACATGGTTCCGGCGTCGTTCGTCTCGTTGCCCGCGGTTCCGCTGTCGCCCAACGGAAAACTGGACCGCCGTGCGCTGCCGGAACCGGTGTGGCCGGTCGCGACGCCCGGCCGCGCTCCGCGCACTCCCACCGAACGGGTGGTGGTCGGGGTGATGGGCGAGGTGCTCGGTCGCTCCGATATCGGTGCCGATCAGGGCTTCTTCGACCTCGGCGGCAACTCGCTCTCGGCGACCCAGCTGGTCGCGCGCCTCGCGGCAGCCGGTGGTCGGCAGCTCGCGGTGCGTGCGGTGTTCGACCATCCGACACCCGCGGAACTGGCCGCGCTGCTGGATGATTCGGCATCCGATCCGCATCCGGTCCGCCCGGCGCTGGTGGCCCGACCGCGGCCCGCACGGGTGCCGCTGTCCTCGGCGCAACTGCGTCTGTGGTTCCTCAACCGATTCGAGCCCGGTTCCGGGGCCTACAACATTCCGGTTGGTCTGCGCCTGCGCGGGCGTCTGGATATCGACGCGCTGCGGCATGCCGTCGCCGATGTGGCCGCCCGTCACGAGATACTGCGCACCATCTTCCCGGAGGATGCCGAGGGACCGCATCAGGTGATCCTGCCGCCGGACACCCCGATTCCGTTCGTGCGCGTCGTCTCCAGCGCGCGCACGATGGTCGACGACGCGATCGAGGTGGCGCGCACCGGATTCGATCTGAGTGCGGCACCGCCGCTGCGGGCCGCGCTGCTCCGAATCGGCCGCGACGACCACGCGCTGGTGCTCGTGGTCCATCACATCGCCGCGGACGGGTGGTCGCTGACCCCGCTGGCCGCCGACCTGGTGGCGGCGTACGAGGCGCGCCGCGCCGACCGTACCCCCGAGTGGTCGTCGCTGCCGGTGCAGTACGCGGATTACAGCCTGTGGCAACGGGAAGCGCTGGGCAGCGAGGACGATCCGGACAGCATCGCGGCGGCGCAGGTGCGGTACTGGACCGAGCATCTGGCCGAGCTGCCCGAATGCCTGGAGTTGCCCGCCGACCGTCCGCGTCCGGCGGTGGCCACCCACCGCGGTGCCACGACGTCGGTGCGGGTGGACGCGCGGCTGCACGCCCGCGTCACCGATATCGCCCGGGCGCACGATGCGAGTGTCTTCATGGTGTTGCACGCGGTGCTGGCGGTGCTGATGGCCCGGACCGGTGGCACCGGCGATATCGCGATCGGCACGGCCGTGTCCGGTCGCGGCGACGCGGCGCTCGACGATCTGATCGGCATGTTCGTGGGCACGCTGGTCCTGCGCACCCGGATCGACGGCGCGGCCGATTTCCCCACGGTGCTGGCGGCCGTACGCGATACCGATCTCGACGCCTTCGCCCACGCCGACCTGCCCTTCGAACGACTGGTGGAGCTGCTCAACCCGGTTCGCTCGACCGCACATCATCCGCTGTTCCAGGTGAGTCTGTCGCTCACGAACGTGGGCGTGCCCACGGTGCGGCTGCCGGAACTGGAGGTCTCGGGCCTGCCCGTCGATCCGGGCCTGGCGAAGTGCGATCTCCAATTCACCTGCACCGAAACGCGGACACCACACGGGGATCCGGACGGCATCGAGTTGAACCTCACCTACGCCACCGATCTGTTCGACGCCACCACGGCGGACCGCCTGAGCCGCCGCTTCGTCCGGTTGCTCGAGGGTGTGCTCGACGATCCACACGCCCCGGTCGGCGATATCGATCTGCTCAGCGCCTGGGAGCGTTCGGTGCTCGCACCCGGTCGCGGCGCGCCCGCCGCGTCGCCGATCGTCCTGCCCGAACTGTTCGCCCGCGCCGTGGACACCACCCATCCGGCGCTCGTCGCGGATGCCCGCACGGTGAGCTACGGTGAGCTCGACACCTGGTCGAACCGGTTGGCCCGTAGGCTCATCGCGGCCGGTGTCGGACCCGGCGACGTCGTGGCGCTGGGCCTGGCGCGCTCGGTGGAGTCCGTCGTCGCGGCGTTGGCCGTCGCCAAGACCGGCGCGGCCTTCCTGCCCGTGGACGTGCGCCATCCGGTGGACCGTATCCGGCACATGCTGACCGATTCCGCGGTGCGCTGCGGCCTCACCGTCGATGCGGACCGGGCCGCGTTGCCCGGGGATCTCGGAGTGGAGTGGCTGCCGGTCGACACCGCGTCGGAGTGGCCGGGCGGCGCGATCGACGAGGGGGAACGCAGGGGACCGCTGCGTCTCGACGAGATCGCGTACGTGATCTACACGTCGGGTTCGACCGGACTGCCCAAGGGCGTGGCCGTGACCCACCGCGGCCTGTTCAACTGCGCCGAGGTGCAGCGGGTTCGCTTCGGCGTGGACCGCGGCTCGCGCACCCTGCACCTGGCCTCGCCCAGCTTCGACGTGTCCGTGCTGGAACTGCTGCTCGCCTGGTGCGCGGGCGCGACCATGGTCATCGCCGGGACCGACGTCTACGGCGGCGACGCGCTGGCCGAACTGCTCGAGACCCGGGCGGTGACCCACGCCGTGATCACGCCGGCCGTCCTGGCGACCATCGACACCGAGCGCTGGCCGCTGCCTCGGCTGCGCACCCTGGTGGTCGGTGGCGAGGCGTTCGACCGGGAGCTGGTGGAGCAGTGGGGAGGTGGCCGGGCCATGGTGAACGGCTACGGGCCCTCCGAGGCGACCATCGCCACCACCTTCTCCGCGCCGATGCACCCCGAGCGGCCGATCGCCCTGGGTCGTCCGATCCGCGGTGTGACCGCGATGGTGCTGGACGGGCGGATGCGCCCGGTGCCGCTGGGCGTGGTCGGGGAACTCTATGTCGGCGGCATCGGTGTGGCGCGCGGCTATCACCGCCGACCGGTGCTGACCGCCGAACGATTCGTCGCGGACCCGTCCGGGGGTCCCGGTGCGCGTATGTACCGCACCGGTGACCTGGTGCGCTGGAACGCCGACGGCGAACTCGTCTTCGTCGGCCGCGCCGATGATCAGGTCAAGGTGCGCGGCTTCCGAATCGAACTCGGCGAGATCACCGCGGTCGTCGCGGGCTGCGAGGGAGTCCGATTCGCGCACACGGATATTCGCTACGATGCCGCGGGTCGGGCGCAGCTGGTGTGCTACGTGGTCGCGCTGGACGATCGGACCCTCGACACCGGTGCCCTCCGTGCTGCGGCCGCAGTACGGCTCCCGGCACACATGGTGCCCGCCCTGTTCCTGGTGCTGGACTCGATACCGTTGTCGCCCAACGGAAAACTGGACCGGCGGGCGCTGCCTGAACCGAGCTGGACGAGGTCCGACGGCGGGCGCGAGCCACGCACCGACGGCGAGCGGGTGGTGGCCGCCGCGATGGCCGAGGTGATCGGGCAGGAGCGAGTTCTGGCCGAGCACAACTTCTTCGAGCTGGGCGGCAACTCGCTGTCGGCCACCCAGCTGGTGGCGCGGATCGCGGCGTCCTCCGGCTGCCGTCTCGAGGTGCGTGCGGTATTCGAGAATCCCACTCCGGCCGGGTTGGGAGCAGTGCTCGATCGCGCCGACAGCGGTGGCCGCGGTCCCGAACTGGTGGCGCGGACCCGCCCGGCCCGGGTGCCGCTGTCGCCGGCGCAGCAGCGGCTGTGGCTGCTCAACCGCTTCGACACCGGCTCCGGGGCGTACAACGTGCCGCTGGTGCTGCGGCTACGGGGGTCGTTGGACGAGACGGCGCTGTGCCGGGCGGTGGCCGATGTGGTGGCGCGCCACGAGGTGTTGCACACGGTGTTCCCGGCGGACGCGCAGGGACCGCATCAGGTGCCGGTTCCCGACGCCACGCTCCCGGTTCCGATCGTCGACAGCACCGACGACGAGGTGTCCGACCACGTCCGCCGCTGTGCTGCCGACGGATTCGACATCAGCCGGGAGATACCGATTCGCGCGCGGTTGCTGCGGCTCACGGCAGTCGAACATGTGCTGGTGCTGGTCCTGCACCACATTGCCGCCGACGGCGGCTCGGTCGGACCGCTGGCGGCGGATCTGACCGCCGCCTACGCGGCCCGCAGCGTGGGCAGCGCACCCGAATGGCCGCCGCTGCCGGTGCAATACGCCGACTTCAGTCTGTGGCAGCACGAGACGCTGGGCAGCGAGCAGGATCCGGAGAGCCCGGCCGCACGCCAGTTGGCCTACTGGTCCGAGCGACTGGCCGGTGCGGCGGAATGCCTGGCGTTGCCGAGTGATCGGCCACGCCCGGCCGTACCCTCGCACCGAGGCGCGTCCGTGGCCGCTCGGATCGACGCGGAATTGCACGATGCCCTGACCGATCTGGCGCATCGCAGCGGCGTCAGCGTTTTCATGGTGCTGCACGCCGTCACGGCGGTGCTGTTGAGCCGCCTCGCCGGTGTCACCGACATCTCGGTGGGCACGCCCATCGGCGGTCGCGTCGATCCGAGGCTCGAGCCTCTGGTCGGGATGTTCGTGGGCACGCTCGTGCTACGCACGGCGGTGCCGCCCGACCGATCCTTCGCCGATCTGCTGCGCACGGTGCGTGAAACCGATCTGGATGCCTTCGCGCACGCCGACATACCCTTCGAACGTCTGGTGGAGGCGCTGGCGCCGACCCGGTCCGCCGCGTACCACCCGCTGTTCCAGGTGATGCTGTCGGTGCACAGCACGGTGCCGGGCGCACCGCGGCTGGACGGGCTGAGCGTCGTCGCCGAAGACCCCGGCGTCGAGGTGGCGAAATTCGACCTCCAGTTCACCCTCACGGAGACGCGAACGGACGGGGGCGGTCCGGGCGGCATCGAGCTGTGCGTCACCTACGCCGAGGACCTGTTCGACCGCGACACCGTTCGCGAGCTGTGTGAGCGGTTCCGGCGAATCCTGGCCGCCGTTGTCGCACAACCCGACACCCTGGTCGGGGACGTGGATCTGCTCGACGCACGGGAGCGGCGTGCGCTCGCACCCGTGCGCGGTGCGGCGTCGACCGGTGCGGCGTCGTTCCCGGCGCTCTTCGCCGCCGCCGTTGCCGCGGGTGCCGACACCGTCGCGGTCCGCGATCACGAGATCCAGATGAGCTACGACCAACTCGACCGTGCCACCAACCGGCTGGCCCGGGTACTGCTGGAACTCGGCATCGGCCCGGAATCATATGTGGCGCTGGGTATCCCACGATCCGTCGAATCGGTGCGGGCCATGGTGGCGGTGATCAAGACCGGAGCCGCCTTCGTGCCCGTCGATCCGTCCTACCCGGCCGAGCGCATCCGGCACATGGTGTCGGACGCGGACGCGCGGATCGGCCTCACCGTCGCCCACTGTCGCGACGCCCTGCCTGACGGGATCCGGTGGCTGGTGCTCGACGACCCCGGCTTCGCGGCCGAGGTGCGGACGTATTCGGATGCGCCGGTGCGAGTCGCCGAGCCCGGCGGTTGGCCGCGGCTCGACCACCCCGCGTATCTGGTCTACACCTCCGGATCGACCGGCGTGCCCAAGGGCGTGTGTGTGACGCACGCGGGTATCGCCGACTTCACCGCCGAGTTGGCCGCACGCGGCGGGGTGACCGCCGAATCACGGGTACTGCACTTCGCCTCCCCCAGTTTCGACGCCGCCATCCTGGAGGTGTTGCTCGCACTCGGCTCGGCCGCGACGCTGGTCCTCGCCGATCCCTCGGTATACGGTGGTGACGAGCTGCGAGAGTTGTTGCGCACCAACGCGATAACGCACGCTTTCAGCACGCCGGCAGCGCTGTCCACCGTCGACGCCACGGGTCTTGACCAGCTTCGGTTCGTCATGGTCGGCGGGGACCGCACCGATCCGGAACTGGTGCGGCGGTGGGTGGACGACACCGCCGCGTCCCGCCGCACCATGCTGAACGCCTACGGGCCATCGGAGGCCACCGTGGCGGCGACCGTGAGCGCCCCGCTGCTGCCCGGTGCGCCGATCACGATCGGAGGGCCGCTGCGGGGGTTCGCCGTCGTGGTGCTGGACGACCGGTTGCATCCGGTGCCGATCGGCGTGCCGGGGGAGCTGTACCTGGCCGGAAACGCTCTGGCACGCGGCTATCACCGGCGACCCGGACTGACGGCGGCGCGATTCGTCGCCGATCCGTTCGGAGCGCCCGGCACCCGCATGTACCGCACCGGTGATCTGGTGCGTTGGCTGCGGCTCGAGGGCCGTTGGGAACTCGAGTATCTCGGTCGTACCGATCATCAGGTGAAGATTCGCGGCTTCCGTATCGAGTTCGGTGAGATCGACGCCGTCCTCGCCACCCATCCGGAGGTAGCCGCCGTCATTACCATCGGCTACGACCTGCCGGGCGGCACGACGATCCTGGCCTCCTATGTGGGTTGTGCGCCCGGCACCCACCCGACGGCGGCGGAGCTGCGCCGCCATGTCGCCGCCAAGGTGCCGGGATACATGGTGCCGCAGGCCATCACGGTGCTGGCGGAGCTGCCGCGGACGCCCGCGGGCAAGATCGACCGTGCGGCGCTGCCGGAACCGGTGCTCCTCGCGAGCGCCGGTTATCGTGAGCCGGGCAGCCCACTGGAAGCTCGGGTGTGCGCCGCCTTCGCCACCGTCCTGGGGTCGGACACGGTGGGAGCCGACGACAACTTCTTCGAACTGGGCGGCAACTCCCTGCTCGCCACTCGGCTGGTGGCGGAGCTCGGGGACACCCATGGTGCGCGGATTCCCATGCAGGCCCTCTTCCTGGATCCCACACCGGCCGGGATCGCCGCATATGTCGCCGACCGGGGCGGTGCTGTCGACGCCGTCGCGGCCGCGCTGGATCCACTGCTGCCGTTGCGAGCGCGCGGCACGCTGCCGCCGCTGTTCTGCGTCCATTCGGTCAGCGGCGTGGCCTGGAACTATGCGGCCCTGCTGCCGCACATCGAACCGGAGCGGCCGGTGTACGGCCTGCAACTGCCGCATCTCACCGAGGACGGCGTCGGCATCGACTCCATCGAAGAACTGGCCCAACGCTATATCCGTGAACTGCGCGCGGTGCGTCCGCACGGCCCCTATCACCTGCTAGGCTGGTCACTGGGCGGATTGATCGCCTATGAGATGGCGGTGCAGCTCCGCGCGGCGGGTGCACAGGTGGGTGTGCTCGCCCTGCTCGACAGCCGGGTGCTGGCCGACGCGCCCGAACCCACCGATCCCAGTGCGGGCGAACTGCTGGCCGCGCTACTGGGGGACGAGAGCCTGGCGACGCGGCACATCACTCCGCAGCATGCCGCGCGACTGCTGCGCGAACGGCAGGGCCCGCTCGGCTCCATCGATCCCGAGCGGGTGGAGCGGATGTACGCGGGGTACCTGGCGGGGACGGCCATGGGCCACCGGTATCGCCCCGGCGTCTACGACGGCGACCTGCTGTACTTCACGGCCACCGAACCGGTTCCGCCCGCGGAGCCCACCCGGGCCCCGGCCCCGGCCGGTGGTGCCGCCCCGTGGCGGCGGGTGGTGCGCGGTGCGGTCGACGAGCACGTCACCGCATGGTCGCACGTCGATATGGGCTCGCCCCCGGCACTGGGCGAGATCGGTCCGGTAGTGCGGAGTCATCTGAACGATGCAGCGACGGAAGAAGTACCGACAGAAGGGAATGCACGATGAGCGACACCAATCCGTTCGACAACGACGAGGGCGAGTTCTCGGTGCTGCGCAACGCCGAAGGGCAGTACTCGCTGTGGCCCGACTTCGCGCCGATCCCCGAGGGATGGCAGGTCGTCCACGAGGGCGGCCGCCGCGACTGCCTCGATTACGTGGAGCTGCACTGGACCGATATGCGTCCGAACAGTCTGATCGCGGCCATGGGGGGTGATGGGCGCGGCTAGTGATCAACGGCGGTCGCGATCGGCGCTGCCCGTATCCCGGTGGCGGCGGTCGACGCTGATCGCCGCGGCCGTGGCCGTCGTGGTGGCTGGGACGGGACAGGTTCGAACGGAATATCGGACCCCCGACCGGCTACCGCACGGCCATGCTCGTGCCGACCCGAGTTTCACCGTCTTCATGCCGGTGGCGGGCGCGTTCCGCGCGCTCGATGCGGGGACGACGAGATGGTTGCGCGCCGACCGCGCCGCCCTGCTGAGGATGATCGCCTATCACACGGTTCCGATCGGCCTGCCGCCCGAAATGGACGAGGGCAGCTATCCCACCCTCGCGGGCCGCGAATTGACTGTCACGCGAGGTACGCACGGTCTCGAAGTCAACGGCGCGACGGTGCTGCGTGGTGGTTTCCGAACGGCTGACGCCACCGTCTACGTGATCGACAGGGTGCTCACCCCGCCGCCGTGACCGCCCGCGGCGGCACCGAGAATGGGAGACAACGCTCCGCGACATCGCGCTGACGTGATCCGGGTCACCTGCAAGCTATGATCTTGCACGGTCTTTTCAGCTGCTGTTCCGTCTAGCCGCTGTTCACCCGGGTCGTCGGCGCGTCCGGCCCGGTGCACAGCCGAGGATCCGGAAGGAGCCGGGCGTACATGGGGACCCCTCCCACCCTGGTGGATATCGCATCGGCACGAGTAACCGACGACCCGCACCGAATCGCTTTTCGGTTCTCGAGCTACCGGGAGGACACCGAGGAGGTCGATTTCCGGCGGCTGTGGGAACGAGTCGCCGCCGTCGCGCAGCGGCTGATCGACACGACCGCGCCCGGTGACCGGGTGGTGCTGCTCTGTCCGCCCGGACCGCATTTCGTCCACGCGTTCTTCGCCTGCCTGGCGACACGCCGGATCGCGGTCGCCGTACCCCTGCCCACCTCGCCGCACCAGGTGGCCGCGGTGACGGCGATCGTTCGCGACAGCGGCGCGGCGGCGGCGATCGCGCCCTTGTCCGCGGTGCCGGTCGACGGGGAAATACTCGGCCGCGATCTCCGGATCATCGATATCGATTCGATAGACGGTGGCACGGGTCTCGAAATACGGTGCGCTGCGCCCACACCCGATGACATCGCTTTCCTGCAATACACCTCGGGCTCCACCGGATCTCCCAAGGGAGTCACGGTGCTGCACCGCAATCTCGTGCACAACCTCGAACTCATCACCGCGAATTTCCGTCTCACCGAGCGCAATTCGCTGGTGTCGTGGTTGCCGCCCTTTCACGATATGGGCTTGATCCAGGGCATGCTGCTGCCGGTGTTCGTCGGCATGCGGGCCACCCTCATGTCGCCCATGACATTCCTGCGCAATCCGCTCACCTGGCTGCGGGCGATATCGGAGAGCGAGAACGTCCTCGCCGGTGGCCCGAATCTGGCGTACGGCCTGTGCACGAAGCGGATCTCACCGGCCGAGGCGGCACTGCTGGATCTGAGCGGTTGGGAGATGGCCTTCGTCGGCGCGGAGCCGGTGGATCCGAAGACCCTGCGCGCCTTCGCCGACACCTTCGCGGTGAGCGGGTTCCGCGCGGAGAGCTTCGTGCCCACCTACGGCCTGGCCGAATCCACCCTCTACGTGAGCGGCGGCCCGGTGGGCGCGGGTGCGCGCCCCCGCAGGTTCTCCACCGACGAACTCGAACGCGGCGTCGCCATCGAATGGCCCACCGGCCGCGAACTGCTGAGTATGGGGCCGGTGCGACCGGAGCACGTCGCCGTGGTCGATCGGGCGACGGGACGACGCTGCCCGGACAACCGGGTCGGCGAGATCTGGCTGCGCGGCGCGAGTGTCGCCGCCGGGTACTGGAACAAGCCGGAGCAGACCCGCGGCGCCTTCGCGGCGACGATCGCCGGGGAGGACGGGGCCGAGTATCTGCGCACCGGCGACCTCGGCTTCGTGTGCGCCGGCGAACTGTACGTCTCCGGACGCAGCAAGGAACTGATGATCGTCCACGGCCGCAATATCTTCCCGCAGGATGTCGAGCGGACCATCGTCTCCAACCACCCCATGCTGCGCCCCGGCGGCTGCGCCGTATTCGCCGCCACCATCGACAACGAGGACCGCGTCATCGCGGTCCAGGAGTTGAACGACACCCTGGAGCCCGGTAGCGCGGCGGCCCTGGAGGGGTCGATTCGCGACATCGTCAGCCGCGTGCACGCCATCCGCCTGCATCAGGTCGTCTTCGTCGAGAAGGGTGGGGTGCCCAAGACGACCAGCGGCAAGATTCAGCGGCAGCGGCTGCGCGAAACCTATTCGGCCGGAACGGCATTGGAGGAGAGTGCGCTATGAGCGGGGTGACGGGCAATGCCACCGTGGTGGATTACTTCGTGGACTGGGTCGCGCGGCGGCTGGAGCGGGACTCGGTCGACCCGCACGCGCCGCTCACCTCCCTCGGCCTCGATTCGGTGCAGGCCGCCGAACTCATGACCATCCTCGAGGACCGGTACGACACCGAGATCACCGCCGAGGAGATCTTCGACGGGCTGAGCCTGGCCGATATCGCGGCCAAGGTGAGCGCGTCCGGCGCGGAGAACGCCAAGCGCACCATGGATTTCAGCCTGCTGTTCTTCGCCAGTGACGCACAGCGCGCCGCCGGGGAACGCTACCGGCTGCTGCTGGAGAGCGCCCGGTTCGCCGATGCGCACGACTTCAAGGCCATCTGGGTTCCGGAACGCCACTTCCACAGCTTCGGCGGTCTCTACCCGAACCCCGCGGTGCTGGGTGCGGCGCTGGCCACCGCCACCGAGCGGGTGCGCATTCGCGCCGGGAGCGTGGTTCTGCCACTGCACAATCCGGTGCGGGTGGCCGAGGACTGGGCGGTGGTCGACAATCTGTCCGACGGCCGGGTCGACGTAGCGTTCGCCACCGGGTGGAACGTGGACGACTTCGTCCTCGCCGACGGCGACTACGCCGATCGGGTCGAGATCACCCGCTCGGGCATGGACACCGTGCAGCGGCTCTGGCGTGGTGAATCCGTCGAACTGCCCAATGGTGTGGGCGAGCAGCGCTCGGTGCGGATCTTCCCGAACCCCGTACAACCCGCACTGCCCACCTGGCTGACGTGCAGCGGCGGGGTCGAACGCTTCGCGATGGCGGGCGCGCTCGGCGCGAATGTTTTGACCGCCTTGCTCTTCCAAGAGGTGGACGAGCTGGCGGAGAAGGTGGCGGCCTATCGCAAGGCGCGGGCGGAGCACGGCCACGGCGTCGACGACGGCACCGTCACCGTCATGCTGCACACCTTCGTCGGCGAGGACGAGGAACGGGTCCGGCGCACCGTCGAAGGGCCGTTCAAACGCTATCTGGAGGATTCCGTCGACCTGTGGCGACGGGGCTCGGCAGCGCTGGAGAGCCTCGACGAGCACGCGCGGGCCAAGGTGCTGGACTTCGCCTTCGAACGCTACTACCGCAACAACGGGCTGTTCGGCACCCCGGATTCCGCCAGCTCGATGGTCACCCGGCTGCAGGAGATCGGCGTGGACGAGATCGCGTGCCTGATCGACTTCGGCATTCCCGACGCCGATGTGCTGGAAGGTCTCGCAGCACTGGCTCGACTCGAGAAAAGGGCAGCATAGTTGACCGTTCCGCGATCACTGCCGTTTCCGTTATCGGCTGCCCAGCAAGGGATTTGGTACGCACAGCAGTTATCCGGCTCGACCCCGATCACCAATTCGCTCTGCATCGACCTGCACGGTGACCTCGATCCCGACCTGCTGCTGGCCTCGTTCTGGCGCGTGGCGGGGGAGTTCGAGGCCGCCCGCCTGCGCCTGATCGAAACCGACGGCATCCCGATGCAGGTGGTGGATCGGGAGTTGGACGAACCGGCCCGGTGCCTGGATCTGCGCGACGCCCCGGACCCGGTCGCCGCCGCCCACGAGTGGATGCGCGCGGAATACAGCGAGCTGGTCGACCTGTACGACGACCGGCTCATCACCACCGCGGTGCTGCGGGTGGAGCAGCGCCGCTGGTTCTGGTACCTGCGCGCCCACCACATCGCCATGGACGGCGTCGCCGCCATGACCCTGCTGACCCGGGTCGGCGCGGTGTACACCGGCGCGGTCGAGGGCACCGAGCCCGCACCCGCGCGGGTGCACGGTCTGGCCGAGCTGGTCGCAGAGGACGAGAAGTACCGTGCTTCCGAACGTTTCGTCAGCGACCGGGAGTACTGGCGGGAGCGGCTGGCGGGACTGCCCGCGCCGGTGAGCCTCGCCGGTCGCACCGGACAGGCCGACGCCCACCCGGTTTCGGTGAGCGGGCTGCTCCCCGCCGAGACCGCGCACCTGCTCGACACCGTGGTCAAGAAGCACGCGACCACCCCGGCCACCCTGATCCTCGCGGCGTTCGGCCTGTTCCTGAGCCGCATGACCGACAGCGCGGATGTCGTTCTCGGCCTGCCGGTATCGGCGCGCGTCACCACCTCGGCGCGGCGGTCCGGCGGCATGCTGGCCAATACCCTCCCGTTCCGGATCACCACCGGACCGCACGACACCGTCGGCGCGCTCATCGAATCGGCGCAGCGGCAGCTCATCGACGCGCTGCGCCACCAGCGCTACCGCCAGGAGGACATGTTCCGGGATATCGGCCGCCTCACGCCGCAATCCCAGGTGTTCGGGCCGTTCGTGGACCTGATGATGTTCGACACCAAGATCGTCCTCGGTTCGATCGTCGGCCACCTCCAGGTGCTGACCCCGGGGCTGGTCTCGGATCTGTCGGTCAGCTGCTATTCCGGCGCCGGTGCCGAGGCCACCCGCCTGGACTTCGTCGGGAACCACGACCTGTACACCCCGGCCGAACTCGCGGCGCAGCATCGCCGGTTCCTCGGCTTCTTCCACGGTTTCCTGCACACGATCGTCACCGACCCGGACACACCGGTGCGGGGCGTCGATGTGCTCGACGACGCCGAACGCGATCGGCTGCTGCGGCGGTGGAACGACACCGCGCTACCGGTGGACCCGGACCGCACCCTGGTGGACATGTTCCGGGCGCGGGCGGACGAGGCCCCGGACGCGGTCGCCGTGGTATCCGGCGACCGGGCCTACACCTACGCCGAACTCGGCACCCGCGCCCGACACCTCGCCACGCTGTTGGCCGAGCGTGGCGCGGGACCGGAAACGATTGTGGCCGTGGCGCTTCCGCGCGGCATGGAGCTGATCACGGCGCTGCTGGCGGTACTCGAGGCCGGTGCCGCCTACCTGCCGCTCGACCCGGCGTCACCGCCGGACCGCCTCGCCTACATCCTGGCCGACGCCGCGCCGCGCCTCGTGCTCGCCGACGACAGCACGGCGCAACTGGTCGACCACGAGCGGGTGCCGTGCCTGCGCGTCGACCAGGCGCCGCACGGCGGAGCGGCCCGGGCCCGGTCGCCGCGGGTGCGTCCGGACAATGCGGCGTATTACATCTACACCTCCGGCACGACCGGAAAACCCAAGGGCGTCGCGGTAACCCACGCGAATGCGGTAGCGCTGTTCGCCGGTACGCGGCCATGGGGCGGGTTCGGCCCCGACGATGTGTGGGCCTGGTGCCATTCCCAGGCATTCGACTTCTCGGTATGGGAGATCTGGGGCGCGCTGCTGCACGGCGGACGCGTGGTGGTCGTACCGCGCGAGGTGGCCTACTCGCCCCCGGAACTGTGGGAACTCGTCGTGGCGCAGGGCGTGACCATTCTCAACCAGACTCCCTCGGCGTTCTACGCCCTGATCGAATCCCAGTGCACGCGTGCGGAGGACGCCAGCGCGCTGCGGCTGGTCATCTTCGGCGGGGAGGCCCTGGACCCGGCCCGGCTGCGGCGCTGGCCGCTGCTGGACACCGCCGCCGCTCCCGTACTGGTCAACATGTACGGGATCACCGAGACCACCGTCCATGTGACGAAACAGCCGCTCGAGCCCGCACATTGGCACGGTGCGGCGGGCAGCAGCCCGATCGGCGTGCCGCTGGCGAATCTGCGCGTCTATGTCCTGGACACCTGGCTGCGACCGGTCCCGATCGGGGCCGCCGGCGAGCTGTACGTGGCGGGTGGCCAGGTCGGCCGCGGCTACCATGACCGACCGGGGCGGACCGCCGCGCGCTTCGTGGCCGACCCCTTCGACGCGGCCGGTGGCGGACGCCTCTACCGCAGTGGCGATGTGGTCCGCTGGACCGAGGCCGGGGTGCTGGAGTACCTCGGCCGCGCCGACGAGCAGGTGAAGATCCGCGGCTATCGCATCGAACTGGGCGAGGTCGAGGCCGTGCTCGCCGCCCAGGACGAGGTGGCGCGGGCCGTGGTCACCACCCGCTCCACCGCGTCCTCGGATCAGCTTGTCGCCTATATGGTTCCGGATCCGGGGGTCGCGCCGGTGGCGCTGCGCTGCCTGGAATTGCGGCGCGACGGCGTCATCGCCGCCGACGAACTGCACGAGCTGCCCAACGGCATGCCGGTGGTGGGCCGCAATCGGTCCAATATCCGCTTCCTGTACGAGGAGATCTTCGAACGGGCGGAGTACTGCGCCTGCGGGCTGACCATTCCCGAAACGGGCTGTGTGGTCGACATCGGTTCGCACGTCGGCATGTTCTCCCTCTACGCGCAGAGCAAGTCACCGGAGCTGAGGATCTTCGCGGTCGAGCCGATGCCGGAACTGCGGCGCATGTTCGCGGCCAACGCCGCCCTGCACGGCCTGAACGCGACCCTGGTGCCCTACGCGATCGGCGCGGCGGCCGAGATGGACACCTTCACCTACTACCCGGAGATGTCGGTGCTGTCCGGGCGCGGCAGCGACAGCCACGTGCAGCGCGGCATCCTGGAGTCCTACCTGCACAACGAATATCGCGGTGAGAGCGGCGATCCGGGGGAGCGGTACGTCGATCAGCTGATCGCCGACCGGTTGGAGTTCGAACAGGTCGACGTGCCCATCCGCACCCTGTCGCACATCATCGGCGAGTACGCCATCGACCATATCGATCTGCTGAAGATCGATGTGGAGGGCAGCGAACTGGATGCGCTGCGCGGCATCGCATCCGACGACTGGCCGCGCATCGACCGGATGGTCATCGAGGTGCACGATATCGAGGACCGCCTCGCGGGCATCGAGAAGCTGTTGCGGGAGCACGGATTCCAGGTCGCCTCCCGGGTGTCGCCGAAGGTGGAGGGCACCGACCTGCACATCGTCTACGCGGTGCGACGGGGTCTCGATTCCGGTGTCGACGCCAACCGGGTGAACGTGCTGGAGCAGCGGCCGCGGTGGATGTCGCCGTCGGCGCTCGGCACCCGGATGCGGCAGCGGCTGGGCGAGCGGCTGCCCGGCTACATGGTGCCGGATGTGGTCATGGTCCTGGACGGCCTGCCGCTGACGGTGAACGGCAAGGTCGACAAGGCCGCTCTGCCCGATCCGGTGCTGACCCGCACGGCCTACCGCGCACCCGCCACCGCCATGGAGGAGGTGGTGGCCGGGGTGTTCGGCGAGGTGCTCGGCATCGACCGGGTGGGCGTCGACGACGACTTCTTCGAACTGGGCGGCAACTCGCTGTCCGCGACCCGACTGGCGGCGCGGCTGGCCGACGGCGTGGGCGTCGCGCTGACCGTGCGCCACATCTTCGAGGCGTCGACGGCCGGGGCGCTGGCGGCGCTGCTCGACGAACGCGTCGCGGGCGCGGGCGTGGCGCGGGTGGGGGCGGCG